>JAFKLU010000190.1 GCA_017304105.1 Sphingomonadales bacterium | reverse complement strand
CCCGGCACTACCGCCAGCACCAAGCGGGCAAGCCCACGTCCACCAACCCGATCGCGTCGATCTACGCCTGGACCGGCGGCCTCAAGCATCGCGGAAAGCTCGACGGCACACCGGCAGTCACGCACTTCGCGGCGACGCTGGAGAAGGTGATCATCGAAACCGTCGAGTCCGGGAAGATGACGAAGGACCTGGCCCTGCTGGTCGGCCCGGAGCAGGCCTGGCTCACCACGGAGGACTTCCTCGGCGCCCTGGACGAGAACCTCAAGGCGAAGCTCGCCTGAGGGTGATCATTTGTTGTGTGGCTTTTGTTGCGGATTCCGCAACGTAATCCACACAACTGGTGATCACCCCGCGGATGTGGATAACTCCGACCGGGCCGCGCCGAGTCATGCATTCTTTCCGACGTGCACAGAATCGACGTCGCTCGCCTGGATGAACTCATGGCGGCTCAGGACGGCCTGATCAGCCGAGCCCAGGCGATCCAGGCCGGAATGTCCCGTACCGCAGTATTCCGGCGGGCCGCGTCCGTCGCCGGCCCGGCGCTCACCGTCCAGGTCTGGCCCTGGCTGACGAGCTTCTGCAGGTCCGCCGTCTTGCCGGCCGCGAGCTTCGCATTCTGCTCCACCACCGCCTGCTCGAAGCTGGGCGCCGGCGCGTCATAGATGACACCGAGCGCCATCGGGAACAGCCCGAACGGCATCTCGACCAGCATATGCGCCACGGAGCGGTTGGTGACGTCATGGACGATCACGCCAGCCGACTGCCAGTCGCCATCCACAACCTCGACGACCTTGAGCGTCAGCGCCTCGCGATCGAGCGCGATACCCTTGGTGCCCTTGGAGAAGAGCATCGGCTTGCCCTGCTCCAGCCAGAGCTGGCCTTCATCCGCATTCTTCTTCTCGGTGAAGTCGGCGAACACGTCCTTGTTATAGACGATGCAGTTCTGGAAAATTTCCACGAAGGCAGCGCCCTTGTGGTTGTATGCCGCGGCCAGCACGGCCGGCAGCTGGCGCGAAACGTCATAGGCCCGCGCGATGAAGCGCGCGCCCGAGCCGAGCGCGAAGGCGCAGGGCTTGGCCGGGTGATCGACCGAACCGCCGGGGGAGGATGGCGTGCGCGTTCCCTCGCGGCTCGTCGGCGAATACTGGCCCTTGGTGAGCCCGTAGATCTCGTTGTTGAACAGCAGGATCTGGCAATCGAGATTGCGACGCAGGATGTGCATCGTGTGGTTGCCACCGATCGACAGGCCGTCGCCGTCCCCGGTCACGATCCACACGTCCAGCTCGGGATTGGCGAGCTTGACGCCCGTCGCCACCGCCGGCGCGCGGCCGTGGATGGTGTGGAAGCCGTAGCTCTCCACATAATAAGGGAAGCGCGACGAGCAGCCGATGCCCGAGACGAACACGGCGTTCTTCGGGTCCGCACCGATCTGCGGCAGGGTGCGCTGCACTGCCTTCAGGATCGCATAGTCGCCGCAACCGGGGCACCAGCGCACTTCCTGATCGGTCTCCCAGTCCTTCAGGACAGTCTCGACACGCGGCTTGGTCAGGGTGGTCATATCGTTCATGCGAGCATCCCCTCGATCGCTGCCTCAATCTCCGCGATGCGGAAAGGCTGGCCCGAGATCTTGTTGAGCGGCTTGGCGTCGACCAGATACTGATCGCGCAGCACGGTCTTGAACTGGCCCGTGTTCATCTCCGGCACGAGGATCTGGTCGTAACCCGCCAGAAGTTCCCCGAGATTTTCCGGCAGCGGCCAGATGTGGCGGATATGGATGTGCGAGACATCATGCCCCTTGCGACGGGCGCGGCGCACCGCCTGGTGGATCGGGCCGAAGGTCGACCCCCAGCCCACCACGGCGAGCTTGCCGGTCTCGTTGCCCATGGACACGTCCTGACGCAGCCCCTTGGCAATGCCGAGAACCTTGTCCCGGCGCAGCTCCGTCATCGCCTGGTGATTGGCCGGGGAGTAGTTGATGTGACCGGTGTTCACTTCCTTCTCGATGCCGCCGATGCGGTGCATGAGATCGGGCGTGCCCGGCTTGATCCACGGACGCGCCAGCTTCTCGTCGCGCGCATAGGGCTTGAGGCCGCCTTCCGGCACATGGTCGAGGAATTGAACGGCGAACGGATCATAGCTTGCCATGTCCGGCACCCGCCAAGGCTCGGCGGCATTGGCGATGTAGCCATCCGTCAGCAGCATGACCGGCGTCATATACTGGACCGCGATGCGGCAGGCCTCGATCGCGCAATCAAACGCATCGGCCGGGGAGCGCGCAGCGATGACCGGCATCGGCGCGTCGCCATTGCGGCCATAGACCGCCTGATAGAGATCGGACTGCTCGGTCTTGGTGGGCAGGCCCGTCGAGGGGCCGCCGCGCTGCGAGTTCACAATGACCAGCGGCAGCTCGGTCATGATGGCAAGGCCCATCGCCTCGCCCTTGAGCGCGATGCCCGGCCCCGAGGAGGAGGTGACGCCAAGCGAACCGGCATAGGAAGCGCCGATGGCGCTCGCGATGGCAGCGATCTCGTCCTCCGCCTGGAAGGTGGTGACGCCATATTCCTTGAGACGGGAGAGATGGTGCAGGATCGCGCTCGCCGGGGTTATCGGATAGCCGCCGAAGAACATCGGCAGATCGGCAAGCTGTGCGCCTGCCACGAGACCGAGCGAAATCGCCTCTGCGCCCGTCACCGTGCGATAAAGACCTTCCAGCACCGACGCAGGAGCGACGTGCAATTGCTTGACGGGCACCGCAAGTTCGGCCGTCTCGCCATAGGCATGGCCAGCGTTGAGCGCGGCGATATTCGCATCCGCGATCTCGGGAGCCTTGGCGAACTTGGCTTTGAGCCAGTCGACGATCGGCTCGCGGCTGCGATCGAACAGCCAGAGCGCGAGGCCCAGCGTCCACATGTTCTTGCAGCGCAGCGCTTCCTTGTTCCCAAGGCCGAAGGGCTTCACGCTCTCGAGAGTCAGCGCGGAGATATCGAACGCCAGCAGTTGCCAGCGCGCGAGCGAGCCGTCCTCAAGCGGGTTCTTCTCATACTTCGCCTTGACGAGGTTACGATCGGAGAACTCGCCCGTGTCCGCGATGATGAGGCCGCCCGGCTTCAGGTCGCCCACATTCGTCTTGAGCGCGGCGGGATTCATCGCGATCAGGATATCCGGCGCATCGCCCGCCGTGGTAATGTCGGACGAGCCGAAATTGATCTGGAACGCGGAGACGCCGAACAGCGTACCCTGCGGCGCCCGGATCTCAGCGGGAAAATCAGGGAATGTCGCGAGATCGTTACCGGCCAGGGCCGTCGAGAGCGTGAACTGGCCGCCGGTGAGCTGCATGCCATCGCCGCTATCGCCCGCGAAACGGACGACGACGGCTTCGGGCACGGCGTCATCGCCGGCGAGAGGTACGGTGGTTTTTGATGCGGCAGTCGCCATGGCAAACTCTGATGCGTTTGGAATGATGTCGCCCCTAGTCCTTCCACCCTTGTCGATCAAAGTAGAAATGCTGCGGGCCACCCGAGCGTTGCCTTTTTCGCTCGGCCTTGCCATCGCGCTCGGCAAGTGGGCCGCCTGCGGCGTCCGGATCGATCAAACGAGTGAAGCGAGATGAACAAGAAGGCTGACCTGCCCTACCGTCCCTGCGTCGGCGTCATGCTGGCGAACCGCCAGGGACAGGTCTTCGTCGGGCAGCGAATCGACTCGAAGGAAGGCGACGCCTGGCAGATGCCGCAGGGCGGCATCGACGAGGGCGAATCGCCCGAGGTCGCCCTGATCCGCGAACTCGCGGAGGAGACCGGCATCGTTGCCGATCTGGTCGACATCATCGCCCGCTCAGCGCACGAGCACCTCTATGACCTGCCGGATGAGCTGATCGGCCGGCTCTGGGGCGGCAAATATCGCGGGCAGGCACAGCGCTGGTTCCTGGTGCGCTTCAAGGGCACGGACGAGGACATCAACATCGCCACCGCCGAACCGGAGTTCAGCGCCTGGCGCTGGGTCGAGGCGGAGCAGCTCGTGGAGCTCATCGTGCCCTTCAAGCGGCCGGTCTATCGCGAGGTCGTGCAGGAGTTCAGGGCGCTGCTCTGACGGCCGGACCTGCATCGCACGGATCACGACGCGACGACATTCTCGTGCGGCGATCGAAGACGATTCGGAATATCTGCCGGAACCATGGTGGGCCTGCATCGTTGATAAGGCAGCCTCTTGGCTCCTGCTATGGAGGTGCGAGGGCGGCCTTTGTGGGAGAAGTAAGGTCGCCCTCGCTCTTCGCGCCACATCTCAGGCCGCTTGGGGAGGGAGCCTCAGCCTCTCCGATGTGACTGATATAAAACGACAAGATGGCAAAATAGTTCCAGCCCGCCTTTTGCGTTATTCATCCTTTACAGAATTTTAGCCATAACGTCGGCGTACTTTACAAGTCGTCGCGCCGTTAATCATATAAGCTGCGGAAATCCGCGCTTGGCATAGCCTTTGCGTGAGGTCCGGCATGACCAGATTGAAACGTCTGTTTACCATAAAGACCAAGTTCGAGGCTTTCCTCGCCATCTATGCCATTGCGATGGGCGCCACTACGCGGGGTCTCCATTATCTGGATCAATATCCGGGCATTGGCGGAGAACTTCTGTTCCTCGCCTGCTGCTCCGCCGTCATGGTGGTGGGCGGCCTCATGATCGACGGGGTAACTCTCAAGCAGACCTACGAGGGCTGAGGACCGCGCCGGACGACAGAGCGCGCGCGGATCAGTCCAGCGCGATCTCCGCAGGCACGACCTCATAGCCATGCTCGCGTGCCACCGGCGCGCAGGTGACCTTCCCGTTCCACACATTCAGGCCATCCAGCAGGAAGCGATCCCGCTTCATGGCTTCCTTCCAGCCGAGATTGGCGATCTTGAGGGCGTGCGGCAGGGTGACGTTGTTGAGCGCATAGGTTGAGGTGCGCGCCACCGCCCCCGGCATGTTGGCCACGCAATAATGCACGATGCCGTCGACGATATAGGTGGGCTCCGCGTGGGTGGTGGGCCGGCTCGTCTCGAAGCAGCCACCCTGGTCGATCGCAATGTCCACCAGCACGGAGCCGGGCCGCATCCGGCGCACCATCTCGCGCGTGACCAGCTTCGGCGCTGCGGCGCCGGGGATCAGCACGGTGCCGATCAGCAGGTCGGCGCGGCGCAC
>JAFKLU010000189.1 GCA_017304105.1 Sphingomonadales bacterium | reverse complement strand
CCTGCCCCGGCGCGGCATGATTGGAAATCTCGTAGGCCGGTCGGCCGGCGGCCTGCGTCATTGTCTGGGTGAGCTCGAACAGCTCGGCGGCATGGTCGGGATCGGCGGGCGTGAAGTCGCCCTTGCGCACGTCCGTCTCGAAGCGCGTGCCCGGCTCGATGGTGAGCTGGTAGAGCGAGAGATGATCGGTGCCGAAGGCGAGGGCGCGCGCCAGCTCCGCTTCCCAGTCGGACAGGCTCTGGTCCGGTCGTGCATAAATGAGGTCGATGCTCACCCGCTCGACGCTGCGCTGCGCGGCATCGAGCGCCGCGAGCCCTTCGCGCACGTCATGCGCGCGGCCGAGGAAGCGCAGCGCCGGCTCGTCCAGCGCCTGCAGGCCGAGCGAGAGCCGGTTGACTCCGGCGCCCGCGACCTGCGCGAAGCGTGCGGCTTCCGCGCTGTTGGGGTTCGCCTCCATCGTGATCTCGATGTCTGGCGCGAATGACCAGTGCCCGGCCGCTGCGTCGATCAGCGCGGCAATGGTCTCGGGCGGCATCAGCGAGGGCGTTCCGCCGCCGAAGAAGATCGAGCCGAGCCGGCGCCCCGGCAACAGCGCAGCCTCGTGCGCGAGATCGGCAAGCAGCGCGTCGCGCCACGCGGCCTGGTCGATCGTCTCGCGGACATGGCTGTTGAAGTCGCAATAGGGGCATTTGGCCACGCAGAACGGCCAATGGACATAGAGGGCGAGGGGGGCCGGGCGCATGGCGCTCATATAGCGCGCGGGCGGCGAAAGTCAGCCGTTGCCGGCAGGTGCGTGGCGCCGCGTTGCGGGATTCAGCCGAAGGGAGGCCCGCAGCTCTTCCGCCGCAGCGACAATCTTGCGATGATCCGCGAAGCGTCCGTGCGGCATGGAGTCCCCGCTCGCACGGCGTCATGAGAGCGTTCCGCAGGGCGCGCTCGAATTTCTTCGTCAACGGGCGCGATCCACGCGACATGGGCGCCACAGAAAGGGAATGGCTTGGCGCTGCGATCTGCCGTGCTGCTGGGATGCGCGCTGCTTGCGGCGCAAGGGAGTGCTTTGCTCGCCGCCGCGCGCGATGGCGATGCGCTGCGCGTCGCCATGCTGGCCGCGCATAATGGGGAGCGCGCCCGTCTGGGTCTGCCGCCGCTCGGCTGGAGCGATGCGCTCGCGGCGGAGGCGGCGTCCAATGCCGCCACGCTCGCCGCCGCGCCCGAACCCGCCCTGAGCCATGTGCAGACGAACGGCGGCAAGCCGCGCGGCGAGAATCTCTGGCTCGGCACACGCGGTGCCTTCACCTTCGACGAGATGGCGCAGAGCTGGCTGGAAGAGCGCGATCTCTATGTGGACGGGGCCGTGCCCGAAATTTCGAGCAGCGGGAACTGGGCGGATGTCGGCCATTATTCCCAGATGATCTGGCGCTCGACGCGGGAGGTCGGCTGCGCGCTCTCCTCCAGTGCTGAGGTCGACCTATTGATCTGCCGCTATGATCCGGCGGGCAACATCCATGGGCGCAATGCGCTCACGGGCGAGCGCGCCCCCGATGTCAGAACAGCGCCGCGACCAGCTTATTGAAAGCCTCGGCGCGGTGGCTGATCGCGTGTTTCGCTTCCGGCGCCATTTCCGCGAAGGTCAGTTCGGCGCCATGGGGCAGGAAGACCGGATCATAGCCAAAGCCCATGGTCCCGCGCGGCGGCCAGACCAGGCTGCCCTCGGCGCGGCCCTCGAACAGCGCCGTCTCCCCGTCCGGCCAGGCGAGGCAGAGCGTGCAGACGAAGGCGGCGCTGCGGTCGACATCCGGGCCGATCTCGCAGAGCAGGCCCTCGACCTTGCCCATCGCCATGTACCAGTCGCGGCCCTTCTCGCCCTCGAACCATTGCCGCTCCGCCCAGTCGGCGGTGTAGACGCCCGGCCGCCCGCCAAGCGCCGCGACTTCAAGGCCGCTGTCGTCGGCGAGGGCGGGGAGGCCCGAGGCGGTGGCGGAGGCGAGCGCCTTCAGCGCGGCGTTCTGCGCGAAGGTGGTGCCGGTCTCCTCCGGCTCCGGCAAGCCGAGCGCGCCGGCGGACACGGGCGCCACGCCATAGGGGCCGAGCAGCGCGGTGATCTCGCGCACCTTGCCCTCATTGTGGCTGGCGATGACGAGGCGGCCGGGGATGAGTTTGCGGGTCATGGGGCATTCCCTAGCCGTTCGTGCCGAGCGAAGTCGAGACACGGCGAGCACAGCCCTCGCGCGTCTCAACTCCGCTCGTCACGAATGGAAAGGTCGGAACGCTTACCGCCCCGTTGCCTTGTCCTGCGCCTCGAAGATCCTGGTGCAGCCGATCCGCGCGAGGCGCAGCAGGCGCAGCAGGGCCTCCTCATCATAGGTCGCGCCTTCCGCCGTCGCCTGCGCCTCGGCAATGTTGCCGTTGGAGAGCAGCACGAAATTGGCGTCGGCATGGGCATTGCTGTCCTCGATATAATCGAGGTCGAGCACCGGATTGCCCTCATAGATGCCGCAGGAGACCGCCGCGACCTTGGCCTGGATCGGATCGACGGTGAGCTGGCCGCTTGCCATCAGCTTGTCCACGGCGATGCGCAGCGCCACCCAGGCGCCAGAGATGCTCGCGGTGCGCGTGCCGCCGTCAGCCTGGATCACGTCGCAGTCCAGCGTGATCTGGCGTTCGCCCAGCGCCTTCAGGTCCACCACCGCGCGCAGCGAGCGCCCGATCAGCCGCTGGATCTCCTGCGTGCGGCCGGACTGCTTGCCCTTGGCCGCCTCGCGGCTGCCGCGCGTGTGCGTGGCGCGGGGCAGCATGCCATATTCCGCCGTCACCCAGCCCTCGCCCTTGCCGCGCAGGAAGGGCGGCACGCGCTCCTCGATGCTCGCCGTGCAGAGCACGCGGGTGTCGCCGAAGCCCACGAGGCAGCTCCCCTCGGCATGGATGGTGAAGCCGGGCTCCATGGTGATGGCACGCATTTCGTCGGGTGCACGGCCGGATGGGCGCATGAATCGAGAGTCCTTAGTTGTGTATGATCGGTCGCGGCTCTAGCGCTGTCATCCCCGCTTGGCCAGCGCCGCGCGGCATCCTACATTGCAGTTCATGGAGGCACCGCCCATCAATCTGCTGAGCGATCGCGCCCGCGCGATCTTCCGCCTCGTCGTCGAATCCTATCTGGGCGACGGCGTTCCCGTCGGCTCGCGCACCATCAGCCGGCTGCCGGGCCTCAATCTCTCGCCCGCGTCGATCCGCAATGTGATGCAGGATCTGGAGGAAGCGGGCCTGCTCGCGGCGCCGCACACGTCGGCGGGCCGCATGCCGACCGAAACCGGCCTGCGCCTGTTCGTCGATGCGATGATGCAGGCGTCCGAGCCGCACCAGGAGGACAAGCGCGCCATCGAGCGGCAACTGACCGGTGAAGGGCCGATCGAGGATGCACTGAACGCCGCTTCCGCGCTGCTCTCCGGCCTGTCGGCCTGCGCGGGGCTCGTCATGGTGCCCCGGCGCGAGGCCGTGTTGCGGCAGTTCGGCTTCGCCTGGCTCTCCAATTCGCAGGCGCTCGCCGTGCTGGTGGGCAGTGACGGCAGCGTGGAGAATCGCATCGTCGATCTGCCGCCCGGCACCACGCCCTCGATGCTGATCGAGGCCGCGAATTTCCTCACCGCCCATGCGAGCGGCCGCACGCTCGGCGAGGCGCAGCAGTGGCTCGCCCAGCAGATCTCCGATGGCGAACATGCGCTGGACGAGGCAGCGCGCGACCTCATCGAGCGCGGCCTCGCCGCCTGGAGCCGCGACACCGCCGACCGCCCGGTGCTCATCGTGCGCGGCCAGGCCAATCTGATCGACGCCCATGCCGCCGCCGACCTCGAAAGGGTCCGCCAGCTGCTCGAAGAACTGGAGGGCAAGAGCGAGATCGCGCGCCTGCTCGACAGCGCACGGGCTGGCGCGGCGACCAAGATCTTCATCGGATCGGAGAACAAGCTCTTTTCCCTGAGCGGCTCTTCGGTCATAGCGGCACCTTATCGCGGTCCCGGCGGCCATGTCGTCGGCGTGGTCGGCGTGATCGGGCCGACGCGCTTGAACTATGCGCGGGTCGTCCCCATGGTGGATTTCACCGCGCAGACCCTGACCAAATTGATGCAATGACGACGGATGACTATGACTGACCAGACCAAGGACGAGAACGAGACGCTGGCCGCCGACATCGCGGAGGGCACCGGAACCGCTGCAGCGCCGGAAGGCGAGGCCTCGCGCATCGCGGAGCTGGAAGAGCAGCTCGCCGCTGCCAGGCAGGAGACGCTCTACGCGCTCGCGGACACGCAGAATGTGCGCCGGCGCATGGAGAAGGAGCTGGCCGACGCGCGCGCCTATGCCGCGACCGGCTTTGCCCGCGACATCCTCTCGGTGGCCGACAATCTGTCGCGCGCGCTCGATGCCATTCCGGCGGAGCTGCGCGAGGACGACAAGCTGAAGGGGCTGGTGATCGGCCTTGAGGCCACCGCCAAGGAACTCGAGAACGTGTTCCGCAAGCAGGGCATCGAGAAGTTCGTCTCCGTGGGCGAGTCGCTCGATCCCAACAAGCATCAGGCGATGGTTGAAATCCCCGTGGCCGATGCCGCGCCCGGCATCATCGTGCAGGAGATGCAGGCTGGCTACATGATCAAGGACCGCCTGCTGCGCCCGGCGCTGGTGGGCGTCGCGAAGACGGCGGAGTAGGAGGCAAGGAAGGCCCCGGTCCGCTCCGTCAAGAATGAGACAGCGGATATTGAGCAAGGGGCGTTCCATGATCTTGGTCACCGGCAGCGCCGGCCATCTCGGCGAAGCGCTGATGCGCACTTTCCGCGCCGCGGGCGTGCCCGCGCGCGGCATGGACGTGAAGGCCTCGCCTTATACCGACATCGTCGGCTCGGTCGTGGATCGCGAGGCGGTGGCTGCGGCGATGGACGGCATCAGCGACGTCATCAACACCGCGACGCTGCACAAGCCGCATGTGGTCACACACAGCCACCAGATGTTCGTCGACACAAATATCTCCGGCACGCTCGCTTTGCTGGAAGCGGCCGCGAGCCGCAGCGTGCGCTCTTTCGTCTACACCAGCACGACCAGCACTTTCGGCGATGCGCTGAGCCCCGCTTATGGCGAGCCGGCCGCCTGGATCACCGAGGAGGTGCGCGAGATCCCCAAGAACATCTACGGCGCCACCAAGCTCGGCGCCGAGCATCTCTGCCAGATC
>JAFKLU010000188.1 GCA_017304105.1 Sphingomonadales bacterium | reverse complement strand
CCGGGCCATCGCTGCCGGATGGTGATGAACGGGCGTGAAGACGGTGCGACGGAAGTTGCGCTCCAGCCGGTCGGCGACATAGGTCCACAGCGCCTCGATCTCCTTGGCCGAGCGGCCCTCAGGAGCGAAGTCCATGACCGTGCGCCCGTCGATCATCGAGGAGGCGAAATCGGTGCGGTGATGGATGGTGATCGGCGCGACGGTGCCGTGCTGCGAGAGCGCGATGGCCGCCTCCGAGGTGATCCGCGCCTTGGGCGTCGCGGCGTTGACCACGAAGATCAGCGGCTTGCCCGCCCGCTCGCACAGGTCGACGGTAGCGCCCACCGCACGCAGATCATGCGGGCTCGGCCGGGTCGGCACCACGATAAGCTCGGCGACGCCGATGACGGTCTGGATGGCCATGGTGATGGCGGGCGGCGTGTCTATCACCGCCAACTTGAAGCCCTGGGCGCGCAGCAACTCAAGGTCCGAGGCGAGACGCGCGACGGTGGTCTGCGCGAAGGCCGGGAACTCGTCCGTCCGCTCGTTCCACCAGTCGGCGAGCGAGCCCTGCGGGTCGATATCGATCAGCACCACGGGCCCCGCGCCCGCACGCTGGGCCTGAACTGCAAGATGTCCCGAGAGAGTCGTCTTGCCCGACCCGCCCTTCTGAGACGCTAGTGCCAAGATCCGCACTTCATTCCCCTGGTCAATCATCCACTAGCATTCGAATTCTCATGCGCGGCCCTAAGAATTGGTTAAATTGACCCGCAGGCGGTGCAAAACTACCGGGGAAGTCAGGAACTCGTTAACCATATCGTCGCTAAAGGCCGGGGCGTGCGCGCCCGTGCCTGGGGAACGAACATGAAGAAGATTTTGGCGGTGACACTGGCCGCCGGACTGCTCGCCGTGACGCCCGCCGCGCGGGCGGACGTCAAGCAGGGCGTCGATGCCTGGAATCAGGGGGATTATGCCCGCGCCGTCGCCGAGTGGCGGCCGCTCGCGCTGGGCGGCGATACCGACGCGCAGTTCAACATGGGCCAGGCCTACAAGCTGGGACGCGGCGTGCCGGTCGATCTGCCGGTGGCGCTCGAATGGTTCCGCAAGGCCGCCGAGCGCGGTCATGAAAAGGCATCGGACAATTATGGGCTTCTGCTCTACCAGCAGGGCCGGCTCCAGGATGCCATGCCCTATCTCAAGACATCAGCCGAGCGCGGCGAGCCCCGCGCGCAATATGTCTATGCGACGGTGCTGTTCAACGGCGACCTCGCCCCGCGCGACTGGGTGCGTTCCTATGCGCTCATGCTGCGGGCCTCACAGGCGGGCATCGCGCAGGCGACGAGCAGCCTGACGCAAATGGACCCATATATCTCCGAGGCGCAACGCCGCGATGCCGCGGCGCTCGCTGTCACCCTGCCCGGCGGCAAGACCGTGCCGGGCTTGCCCGTCGAGGTCGCGGCCGGCTCGGCAACGCGCGCCGCGCAGACGACGCCAGCGCCCCCGGCCACCCGCACGAGCAAGCCACAGCGCCCGCAACCCGCGCCCGTCATGACCGCTGCTGTCGCGCCCTCCGCACCGGGCCCCGCCGCGAGCGGCCGCTGGCGCGTGCAGCTCGGCGCTTTCCGGGAGTCGTCACGCGCGCCAGCGCTGTGGAAGGATGTGAGCGGCAAGGTCTCCGGCCTGTCGGGCTTCGAGCCTTCCTATGTGGTTACGAACGGACTCACCCGCCTGCTGGTCGGCCCGCTCGCCAGCCCAGCCGACGCCAAACGCCTGTGCGACAGCATCAGGCCGACCGGCACCCCCTGCGTGGTGCAGGGGTGGTAGTTCCGGGGGACGATTGCAAAGTCACCCTGCCCGCCATTCCCGCGAACGCGAGCAACCGCCGCCAGGTTAAATCAACGGGAAAGCGAGAAGCTGATTTCCGCGTTCGCGGGGATGACGAAGGAATGATCCCGAAACGGCGAGTTTGATGTGAGAACGCCCGTCAAGCCTCTACCCAGTCCCGGCGCGGAATGCCGAGCGCGTGGAGCATCGTGCTGAGATCGCCCCGCTCGATGGCAGCATCGGCCGCCGCGCGCGTCTTGGGCTTCGCGTGATAGGCCACGCCCAGCCCCGCCGCCTGAATCATCGGGATGTCGTTCGCGCCGTCGCCGATCGCAATCGCCTGCGCCGGTGTGATGCCGAGCGCCTCGATCGCGCCCAGCAGCTCCGCCCGCTTGCGCGCCGCGTCCACGATCGGCTCGGCCACCGTGCCCGCCAGCCTGCCGTCCGCCACATGCAGCACATTGGCGATCTGCAGATCAAAGCCGATCTCCTCGCCCACCGGCACCGCGAAGGGAATGAACCCGCCCGAGACGAGAATCGTCCTGGCGCCGCGCGAACGCAGCGTGCGCACCAATGCCCTGGCGCCGCCCATCAGCTTGACCCGCTCGGTACGGCACTGCTCGATCACCTCTTCGGCGAGGCCCTTCAGCAGCGCGACGCGGCCGGACAGGGCCTCGGCAAAGTCGAGCTCGCCACGCATGGCCCGTTCCGTCACTTCGGCGATCTGCGCCTTGATCCCGGCATAGTCGGCCAGCTCGTCGATACACTCGACGGTGATCATGGTCGAATCCATGTCGGCGACGAACAGGCGGCAATCGCGATTCGCCCGCTCGATGACGAACAGGTCGGCCGGAAGCGCCAGCGCCTCCAGCGCAGCGCGCGCCGCCGCCCGGTCGCCCGCAAACGGCAGGTCCACGGCCTCGCCCGCCTCGACCCAGGCCGGCGCGCCCACATCGAGGCCCGCATTTGCCAGCGCATCGCGCGCCGCGCTCACCGCCCCCTGCCCAAGTCCGTCATGCGCGACTAAGGTCGCGATCATGTCCATCTCCGACGCCATTTCCAATCCTGCCTCCGTGAGCGAGGTCGCGCTTATTGCCGGGCCAACCGCCGGCGGCAAGAGCGCCGTCGCACTTCACCTTGCCGAGCGCACCGGCGGCATCATCATCAATGCCGATGCGAGCCAGGTCTATGCCGATCTCGCAATCATTACCGCGCGCCCCTCCGCCGAGGAGATGGCCCGTGCGCCGCATCGGCTGTTCGGCCATGTCGACGGAGCGGAGGATTATTCGGCGGCCCGCTGGGCGGCGGAGGCGCGGGTGCAGATCGATGCGGCGCAGGCGCAGGGCCGCCCGGCAATCCTCGTCGGCGGCACCGGCCTTTATCTGGACACGCTGCTGCACGGCATCGCGCCGGTGCCCGAAATCGACCCCGCGATCCGGGAAACGGTTCGCGCCATGCCGGTCAGCGAGAGCTATGCCCATCTCGCCGCGGAAGATCCGGATGCGGCCGCCCGCCTGCGGCCGAGCGACACCACGCGCGTTGCGCGCGCGCTCGAAGTGGTCCGCTCGACGGGCACGCCGCTGCATGTCTGGCAGACCCGGCGCGCCGGCGGCATCCTTGGCCGCATGCCGATCCGCGCCGGCGTGGTGCTGCGCCCCCGCGCGGAGCTGGCGGAGCGTGCGTCCGCGCGGCTGGATCTGATGCTGGCCGGTGGCGCGCTGGAGGAGGTCGCCGCGCTGCTCGACCAGGGACTGCCGCCCGATCGCCCGGTGCTGCGCGCGCTCGGCGTGCGGGAGATCGCCGCCGTCCTTGCGGGCGAAATCGATGTTGCGCAGGCGCATGAGCGCATTCTCAAGCTGACGGTCGCCTATCAGAAACGACAGCTCACCTGGGCGCGCGGGCGGCAGAGCGGCTGGACAATCCTCGACCCGGATACCCCGCCGGAATTGGATCGCCTCGCCCTGCTCGATTGACCCGCGCGTGCCGAATCGGCACGTCAATTAATGTAAACAGCCGATTAACAGGGTGGCTTTCCGAGGCGTCCTTTGACAATGGGGCGCCAATCCATCGGGATAATTGAGTGGGATATTAAATCATGGTTCGTCGACTTTCCATCGCCGCCTTTCTTGCCGCGAGTGCTCTCGCCGCGCCGGCCTATGCTCTGAACGACGCAGTCGCGGGCGCCACCCACCTCAGGGAGCTCAACCTCATCGTGTTCGATGACATGAGCCTGACGAGCGAAGTGGAAGGCAAGGCCTTCATCGGCGGCGACCTGCTGGCGGGCAGCTCCGGCAACTTCGGCATCGGCAGCGCGGCCAGCGGCAACACGCAGGGCCAGGCCACCACCGGCGGCCATCCGATCCTGTTCGTCGGCGGAAACAATCTTGCCGGGTTCAACAGCATCCATGTCAAGAACGGCTCGAACGGCCCCTCCGGCAAGCTCTCGACGACCGGCTCCTCGGCGGTCATCGGCGGCAACAGCCACGCGATCGAGCTGCAGGACGGCGACCGCTCGTGGACCGTGGGCGGCAATCTGCTGAACGCGGGCAACTTCCCCATCAAGAACATGCGGCTCGGCGGCAATGTCCTCGATGGCAATCTGGGCGGCGTCAGCGGCGGGACCATCGAATATGGCGCCAGCTCCAGCCGCATCAACTTCAATGGCGCGACGGCCATCTCGAACCCCGCACTCGCATCGACCATCGCCGCCGAAGTGGCCGCCAAGGTCACCGACGTGGTGAGCGACGTGAAGGCGCTCTCGACGCAGCTCGCGGGGATGACGGTTCTCAACCCGAGCGCCTTCAACATCGCGGGCGATAATCTGACGCTGACCGCCGTCGATGGCGGCGAGGGCTTTGCGCTGTTCAACCTTGACGGTAACGCGCTGGCTGGCCTGCAGCACATCTTCTTCAGCAGCCCGTCGGACCTCACCGTCGTCATCAACATCACCGGCCTTAACGCCACGCCCTTCAACTGGGACATGACGGTGAATTCGGGCGACAAGCTGTGGATGAACCAGAACGTCATCTGGAACTTCGTGGATGCGCAGAAGCTCACGATCAACGACGAGTTCCACGGCACGCTCCTCGCGCCCCTGGCCGATGTGACGGCGTTCTCGCAGATGAACGGCACGGTCGTCGCGAATGTCTTCCACGGCAATGCCGAAGTGCATCTGGGCGCCTATAACGGCATCAAGACCTTCACCCCGCCGCCGCCCCCGCCCCCTGCCGTGCCCGAGCCGGCGACCTGGGCGATGATGATCGGCGGCCTCGGCATGGTCGGCGCATCGATGCGTCGCCGCGCGAAGGTCGCCTTCGCCTGATCAGTTCCACAACGCCTGGAAAGGCGGCGCGACCATTGGAGTCGCGCCGCCTTTTTTTTCGTACAAGAATGATTCCCTGCACGCGCACATTGTAATTTTAGTTCAACAATTTTCCTTGACATGTCATTTTATGACGCTTAGTGGCACCAGCCTTGCCAGCGTGAGCGCTTTCCATCATGGCGCTGCACTTCGAAATTCAGGGAGTTTATCGTGGCCGAGAGAAGCGGCGCCGACATTTTGGTCCAATGCCTGATCGACCTCGGGGTCGACACGGTGTTCGGCTATCCGGGCGGCGCGGTCCTGCCCATTTACGACATGATCTTCGAGCACAGCTCGATCAATCATATCCTCGTGCGGCATGAGCAGGCAGCGGCCCATGCGGCTGAAGGCTATGCGCGCTCCACCGGCAAGCCCGGCGTCGTGCTCGTCACCTCCGGGCCGGGCGCGACCAATGCAATCACCGGCATCACCGACGCGCTGATGGACTCGATCCCGATCGTCGTCATCACCGGCCAGGTCGCGACGCATCTCATCGGCTCGGACGCCTTCCAGGAGGCGGACACCGTCGGCCTCACGCGCCACTGCACCAAGCATAATTATCTGGTGAAGGACCCGGCGGACCTCGCCCGCACCGTGCACGAGGCGTTCCACATCGCCACCTCCGGCCGCCCCGGCCCGGTCGTCATCGACATTCCCAAGGACGTGCAGGTCGCGACCGCCGCCTATGTGAAGCCGGTGCTCAACGCGCATCCGAGCTACCGCCCGCAGATCGAGCCCGATCCGGCCGCGATCGAGGCGACGATCGAACTCATCATGAAGTCCGAGCGGCCGATTTTCTACACGGGCGGCGGCATCATCAATTCCGGCCCCGGCGCGAGCCAGTCGCTGCGCGCGCTCGCCGATCTGATGGGCGCGCCGGTTACCTCCACGCTCATGGGCCTGGGCGCTTTCCCGGCATCCTCGCCGCAATGGCTGGGCATGCTGGGCATGCACGGCACCTATGAGGCCAACTGGGCGATGAATCAGGCGGACCTGATCCTCTGCCTCGGCGCCCGCTTCGACGATCGCGTGACCGGCCGGCTGGACGCCTTCTCGCCCGACAGCAAGAAGGTCCACGTCGACATCGACCGCAGCTCGATCAACAAGATCATCCCCGTCGACACCGCCGTGGTCGCCGATGTCGGCCGCGCCATGGAAGCGATCCTCGCCGGCCTCAAGGCGCGCGGCTACAAGCAGGCCGACCTTTCCGAATGGTGGTCCCGCATTGAGGGCTGGCGCGCCAAGCGCAGCCTCGATTATGCCGAGACCGGCCCGGAGATCATGCCCCAGCGCGCGATCGAGGAGCTCTACAAGGCGACGCGCGACCGCGACGTGATCATCACGACCGAGGTCGGCCAGCACCAGATGTGGGCCGCGCAGCATTTCCACTTTGACGAGCCCAACAAGTGGCTGACGTCCGGCGGGCTCGGTACCATGGGCTATGGCTTCCCGGCCGCGATCGGCGCGCAGCTCGGCAATCCGGACGCGCTGGTGGTGGACATCGCCGGCGATGCCTCGATCCAGATGAACATCCAGGAACTGGGCACCGCGATCCAGTATCGCCTGCCGGTCAAGATCTTCATCCTGAACAACGAATATATGGGCATGGTCCGCCAGTGGCAGGAGCTCACTTATGAGAGCCGCTATTCGCACAGCTACTCGGACAGCCTGCCCGATTTCGTGAAGCTGGCCGAGGCCTATGGCGCCACGGGCATCCGCATCGAGACGCCGGACGAGCTGATCCCCGGCATCCGCGCGATGATCGACACGCCGGGTCCGGTGGTGGTCGATTGCCGCGTCGCCAAGCTCTCCAACTGCTTCCCGATGATCCCCTCGGGCGCGGCGCATACCGATATGCTGCTCGATCCCAGCCAGGTCTCGGGCACGATGGACGATGAGGCCAAGGCTCTGGTCTGATGCCGAGGACGCCCATCCGCTTCCGCGTCCACGTGAGCGAGCCGTTCGACTTCGAGCGGTGGAATGCGAATGCCGACCTGTACGGCACGAGCGTCGATCACGAGGACCGGGAGGTCAACGAATGGGTGATCCAGCTGGAAGAAAGCTTCACCTTCCACGACAAGGACTATAACGCGATCCTGGTGGCGCCCCGCTATGTGGGCGAGCATCTGGGGCGCGTCTTCGATGCGATCCTGGGCGAGCCCGTAAGGATCGCGCACCGCACGCCGGAGGGCTGGCGTTTCGCGATGGCAGGCATGCTCTCGCTCGCGCCCCCGCCGCCGGACGCCACACAAGACAGGGACAAGGACGAACTGTGATGCACATCCGCCAGGAAGACAGCGAGCGCCACGTGTTCTCGGTGACGGTCGACAATGAGGCCGGCATCC
>JAFKLU010000187.1 GCA_017304105.1 Sphingomonadales bacterium | reverse complement strand
GCGCCGTTGATGAAGCGCAGCCGCACTCGCTCGCCCGGGTTGAACGCGAATTCCAACCCGTCCTCGGGGCCGTGACCGTTGATGAGGAAGCTGTAGAGCGGCGCGGAGACATCCGAGATATCTGTCGGCATCATCCGCATGCGGGCCCACATGCGGCGATCGGCACCCGAAAGCGGATAGTGATCGGTCGCAGTGGTTTTCTGGAAGTTGAACGGGGCCTCGGCGACCTTCAGCTTCTTCATGATCGTGTGCGGATCCATCGGGGACCAGTCGGAGAGCATCACGACATAGTCACGGTCGACCCGGTGCGGATCTCCATCCGCCGGGTCGATGATGATCGGCCCATAATGCCCCATCGGCTCCTGTAGCGTGTGCGCATGCCACCAGTAGGTTCCCGCCTGACGGATCGGAAACTCGTAGCGGAACCGCTCACCCGGTTCGACAGCCGCCATGGTGACGCCGGGCACGCCGTCCATCAGAAACGGCACGAGCATACCGTGCCAGTGGATCGACGTTCCCATCAAACTGTTGTTCTCGAGGTCGACCACGAGTTTCTGTCCCTCGCGCAGCCGCAGCAAGGGGCCTGGCAGCGTGCCGTTCACCGTAACGGCCGGGCCGTGGCGGCGGCCGGTAGTGAAGCTGGCATCCGCGACGGACATCGTCAGATGCTCGCCGGACAGCACGTCGCTCCCTTTTCGCGCCAGCGTACCCCCGTGAGCGCCCGTATGGCCACCTCGGGCCCAGGCCGGAAGGGCATGGCCAAGCCCGAGCAAACTTGCCGCTCCGGCGCTACGGGTCAGAAATTTCCGGCGGTCGATCGCGAGTTTGTCGCTCAGGGGGGAAATGCTCATACCCTGGCTTACGCCGGTACGGGGATCACCCCTCAAACAAAATCGAGCTTTTCCCGTAGGCGCTGGCGCGCGCGGTAAACACGTGTCTCGATCGTCTTTTCGGTGACGCCGAGAAGTTCGGCGGCCTCGCGCTGGCTGCGCCCATCGATAGCGACCAGGACCAGCGCCTCGCGCAGCCGGACCGGCAGACGGTCGATTGCGCGCGACACCATCTCGAGTTCCTGCCGGTCGGCAAGTTCGGCTTCAGCATCGGGTTGGACAGCCGCCACCGGCATATCCGGTTCGAACGTACCGAAGCCCAGGAACTGCGTCACCTTGCGCCGCCGGAGCCGGTCCCGGCACTTGTTGAGGGTTACCGTCGTAAGGTAAGCCGCCGCCGGCTTTTGCGGATCCAGCTTGGCGCGCGCCACCCAGGTCGAGGCGAGTGCGTTTTGCAGGGCATCTTCGGCCTCTTCCGCTGTACCGAGCATTCGGCGGGCCAAGCCGAGCAGGCGCGGAAGGTGGGGTTCGACAAGTTCGCCGAACGCCACTTTGTTGCCCGCTCTGACCTTTTCGACCAGGTCGGCGTCAAGTGTTTCGTCGAGCCTCCCCACTTCCGGTCATTCGCCGGGTTCGCCGGTGAGCGATGTCGCGACTTGCCGGTCAAAGCGCGCTTGCTGCTTCGGGTCGAGAAGCGCCCGCATGGCAAAGACGTGCCGGACAGTGGCCTTTTGCAAATCGCCCATGCGGCCATGGACGTCGTCGATGGCGGCGGCGACCTTGGGGCCGTACTCGTGCTCGTCGTCCATTGCTGCAGCAAGCCGGGCATTGGCAGCCCGAAGCGAGAGGTCGAGTTCCTTCCTCTCTACCGCAAAGCGGGTTTCAAGCTGGTCGAGCTGTGTCTTTTGCGAAGCATTAAGATCGAGTTCCTCGTGAACGAAGTCATGCAGCGTCCGAGGATGCGTGGTCGCACGCCATTCCCCAGCGGCAAACGCGCCGATACATCCGGCGGCCACTGCCAGCAGGATGGCGAGGAGGATCTGCAGGCCGCTGAACTTCACGGTTCGACGTGCAGCAACGTGGCAGGCGACAGGTCGGCACCGTCGACAAGCTGGTAAGCGGCCGGCTCGGCATTGGCGGGAGCCTGCGTCGTTCCAAATCCTGCGCCGAGCCCGACGAAGGCCATTGCAGCGAACAGCGCCAAGCGTGTGCGCCGCGCAGACACTTCCTGGAATTGACCAGCTCGCATCCACACGCCGTCCATGAAGCCGTCGGGTGGCGCCGGCTCGGGCATGGTCCCCAGTCTTGCCAGAGCGTTGTCCAATTGGTGGTCGTTTCGCATTCGGTTTCGGTCCTGTCGGTTCGCCATCTATACGCGCGCCTGCGCCACTGCCCCTCAAAAAATTTTGAGGGGTGTGCCCCGGACCGGCGTAAGGTGGGCATGGCGATCACTCACCTCCCTCGTCAAACCTTGGCCGTTCTGGCGGCCATGCTCGTGTTGCTGCCCGGTGCAGGCAGTGCTCATGAGGGGCACAAGCATGATATGAGCGATGCTGAAATGGTGCAGATGGAGGGGAACCACGCACCTGCCATGGATGATCACGCAGTTGCGGCGATGCACGATCCTGCCGCCACGGCGCAAGGGCATCATGCTGCGGATGATGTTATTGCGCACCAGACGCCGGAACAGGCGCTTGAGGCTGCGATTGCAGCAAACCGACTGACTTCGACAGGGGACTTTCTCGGGCGGCTTCATCCCATCGCAGCCCATTTCCCTGTCGCGCTGCTCCTGATGGCTGCCCTTGCCGAACTCTTGCTGGTTCTGCGACCCGCGCTCGCTCTGGAAACGACGGTGCGGTTCCTTGTCGCCGGTGGCGCGATAAGCGCCGTTATGGCCGCGCTGCTCGGCTGGTTTGCCGCGGGCTGGCGGCTTGCGGACAAGTCGCAAACGCTTGGCCTTCATCGCTGGAACGGATCGGCGATCACGGGGGTGGCACTTATCGCGACCTGGTTCGCATTCTGCTCGACCCGGCGAAATGGTCTTCGCGTCACTCTTGCGATCCTCGCCGTTGCCTTGGTCATCCAGGGCTATCTCGGTGGCGAAATGGTCTTTGGTCCCAACCATCTTGGTCTGGAGTAAATGCACATGCACAAACTCGGTCTGATCCGCGCGGCTCTGTTCGGGATAGGGCCAGTAGCAGCGCTTGCGCTCGCGGGGTTAGACAAGAACTCCGCCCCGGTGCCGGAGCGAACGCCCGCGACCGAAACCGCGATCGAAGCGTCCGTCGCGGTGTCGAGCGAGACGGTTCCGACCGATAATGCCACCGGCAATGTGCGCGCTTCAGCCACGCCCTCGGAGCCGGCGGCGGCCCCAAGCCGAACACCTGCGGCCGTGGCGCCGAAACCTCCCAAGGCGGCATCGCCAGCGCCTGCGGCATCGCCAAAGCCAAGGCCTTCACCGACACCTACAGTGTCCGCCGACCCGCATGCCGGGCACGACATGTCGACCATGTCGGACGAGGACATGAAGCAGATGGGACACAATTGATCATGCAACACAAATCTAGCGAAGGCCGCCGTCTGTTGCCGATCCTCGGGACGATGCTGCTCGCGGCCTGCACCGGTACCGCGCAGGCAGCGAGCTACACGATGTTCCGCGATCCGAGCTGCGGTTGCTGCGAAGCCTGGGCCGCGCATGTCCGCGAGGGACTGCACGCCCGGGTAGCGGTGAAGGACAGCGCCAACATGACCGGGATCAAGGACCGCGAAGGCGTTCCGGGCGAACTGCGCTCGTGTCATACGATGATCGTCGATGGCTATGTCATCGAAGGCCATGTTCCGGCCGCCGATATTGCACGGCTGCTGCGTGAACGTCCTGAAGGTGTCCAGGGACTGGCGGTCGCGGGCATGCCGATGGGATCGCCCGGGATGGAAGTGAGCGGGCGCAGCCAGCCATACCAGGTGATTGCCTTCGGCAAGGCAGGCCGCCGGGTGTTCAGCAGCTACAACTGATCAAGACGAGGAGAACGGACGTGAAAAAACTGACGGTTTTCGTGGTAGGCGTGCTGCTTGCGACCCCCGCGCTAGCGCAGTCTAGCCAGGCCCCCACGGGCGGGACAGCGGTGCCGGCCGAAAAGCCCCAGATGTGCGAGATGATGCACAATGGCATGAAAATGCAGGGCATGATGGTCAAGGGTGAGGACGGCAAGATGACCTGCCGGATGATGGACAAGTCGCAGATGGACCACGGCATGATGGATCATTCGCAAATGAACCATGGGATGATGGATCATTCCCAGATGGGCCACGGACAAACCACCAGCCCGGCGCCCAAGAGTGCTCCTGGTAGCGAAGCTCCGCCTGCTGATCCTGCCGCACAAGACCACTCGGCGCATCCTGGCCATGGTCCTGGCTAGGATGCCATATCTGGAAAGCGATGAGAGTTCCGAAGGGCGAAGGTTTCAGCGCGCCTGCTTTTCGAGAAGCGCGACGAGTTCAGCGATTTTGGCGCGCTGGTCGCCCTTTGAGCCCAGTTCAATGGCTTCTTCGAGACAATGGCTCGCATGGATCTTGAGCACTTCCATGCGAGCCGCACGCAAGGCGGCTTCCATTGCCGAAAGCTGCTGGAGGATGTCGATGCAATACCGATCCTCTTCCATCATTTTGGCAATGCCGCGCGCCTGACCTTCGATCCTGCGCATACGCGCGATTTCGCGTGAGAATTTGCTGCTCATCATAGGCCTCATGCCAGCATTGAGAAGGGGAGCCAATCTTTCGCTGAATTCGGATCCCTTGAAAAATCTCGTGATATATACTATACCCCCCTTGGGTATATGAAGGCAAGAGGAGGTGAGTCGTGAACGAAGCGACGCTAGGCGGTAGCATCCGCACCTGGGGCTGGACGCTCAGCCTGTTTCTGCTGATCACCTATCTCCTGTGTGTGGGCTATGGCCTGCTGATGCCGGCGAGGTTTCACATGCTCGAAGCATGGGCGCCGCTCCTGCCTGGTTTTGAATGGCTGACGTGGCCAGGCTTCATTGCGGGCGCGGTCGGAAGCTTCCTTTACGGCTGGTACGCGGCACTTCTGCTGGTGCCGCTGCATCGCTTCTTCAGCGCAAGGTGAGTGGAAGCGCGCGACCAACCCGACGCTGACGGGCTAGGACCTGGGAAAGGGCAGACGAAATGACCGACGCCGACAAGCCTTCGCTCAGATTTCTTGGTGCGACGGGAACCGTTACGGGATCGCGTTACCTGATCGAGGCCAAGGGGCGACGGATTCTCATCGATTGCGGATTTTTCCAGGGTTACAAGCAGCTTCGGGAACGAAACTGGAAGCCGTTCCCGGAGGAGGAGCGGCTTCGCGCCCTGCCCGGCGTCAAGCTCGTCCCGCTCGGCGGCTACAT
>JAFKLU010000186.1 GCA_017304105.1 Sphingomonadales bacterium | reverse complement strand
AGCAGCGCCACGCAATCGAGATGCTCGCCCAGTCGGATCGGCGCGGCGTGGCTTTCGGCACGGCGGTCACGCTGGTGCTGGAGTGGCATGCGATGCGCGCCATTCTGGACGCGGGCGCGCTCCGCCTCGGCATGGAGCCGCCGACCTGCACCGTGCCCTCGCGCACCGAGACGCTGGCCCTGCTCACCGAGCTGCCGGAGCCCGAGCGCCTTACCCGCGCCATCCAGTTCGGCGCCACCCAGCTCCTCGGCCAGCATCGCGGCATGTGGGATCTGCTTCAGGCGCGCGCGGGTGTCCGCAGCATGCAATATTGAGGCCGAAGCGGGGTTCTTCAGCACCAGATAACGACACCGGTCGCCGCTCCTTTGATCAGGCTGGCTGGCCCGCGCGGCTATGCGACCAGACCGTCCCCGCACTCGCCGCGATGACGAGCAGGATGCCGAGGATCTGCACGAGGCGCAGATGCTCGCCAAGGAAGGCGAAGCCGGAGAGGACGGCGAAGGCGGGCTCCAGGCTCATCAGCACCGCGAAGGTGCGCGCCGGCAGACGCGGCATGGCGAACAGCTCCAGCGAGAAGGGAATCGCGGCCGAGAGCAGGGCGACCAGCAGCGCCCAGGGCAGCAGGGCGGGCGCGAACATGGCCGCCCCGACCTTTGCGAGGCCCACGGGAAGGATGGCGAGCGCCGCGACCGCGACTGACAGCGCCGCCGTGCCATGGCCGAACGCATTGCCGGCCATCCGCCCGAACACGATATAGCCCGCCCACCCCGCCGCCGCGATCAGCGCATAGATGAGCCCGATGGTGTTGACCGGCATGTCCGACGGCGCCGCGCCGAGGAGGCAGAGCAGCCCGCCCGCCGCGAGCGCGACCCAGAGCAGGTCTGCGGCGCGGGTCGAGGTGACGATCGCGAGCAGCAGCGGCCCCACGATCGGCCCCATGATCTGGATGGTGATCGCGACGGCGAGCGGCAGATGATCGATGGCGAGATAGAAGAACAGCAAGGTGGCCGCCATACAGATACCGAGGCCGAACAGGCCAAGCAGCGGCGGATTGGCGGGCCAATGCCGCCACGGCCGCACCAGCGCGAGCAGGATGGCCGCGCCGAACAGCAGCCGCACGGAGGCCGCGCCGATCGGGCCGATGGCGGGATAAAGCTGCTTGGCGGCAGCCGCGCCCATCTGGAAGCAGGCCATGGCGGCGAGGATCGCGAGCAGCGGGAGGACGACTGAGCGGCGGGTCATTCCATTCTTTCTGGGCGTGGACAGGTTCGGCTTGTCGGTCCGCACCCTTGATCTCTGACATTCACCTCAAGCCGTTCGTTTCGAGCGCAGGTTCGAGCTTGTCGAGAAATCAGCGCGGCGCTGGCGTTCTCGACAGCCGTCTCCACAGGCTCGACGGCCGCTCGAACCGAACGGGTGGATATGAATTAAAGGGTGCCGGGCCACCACCCGCCCCCGTCATCTGGAGAGGTCGGGCCTCAGCGGGCTCAATACAGCAGATGCCTCGCGCGCGCTTCGGCCCATGCAGCTTCGTCCGGCACCGTGAGCGCATCGAGATCCGCAGGCGTCGCCGCAGCATCGTCCACCCACTCCCGCAGCAATGGCGATCCGTTGATGACGTCGATGGCCAGCACGTCATCGGTATATTCATATTTGAAGTCCTTGCCCCGCCAGATCGGATAATCCGGGTAGAGCGCGCGGATCGCCTTGAAGGCCAGCGCCTGCAGCCGCCAGGGCTTGAATGCCTCGGGGTCATAGTGCGGCCCTTCGGCATGGATATGGATGCCCGCGCACAGCGTCTTCACATGCTTGTGGAAGGTCGGCTCGAACCAGCAATCGCGCAGGAGGCAGCCCCCCAGCCAGTGCGGCGCCTGCGCCTGCATCTCGCGGACGACGGCGCGCGCATCGATGTCCGGCGCGCCAAACAGCTCGAGCGGCCGCGTGGTGCCCCGCCCTTCAGAGAGCGTCGCGCCTTCCAGCATCACCGTGCCGGCATAGCAGCGGGCCATGTTGAGATTGGGCGCGTTGGGGCTGGGATTGACCCAGATGCGGCCCTCCGGCCAGCCATAGCCGGGCGCGGCGGCGGGATCATAGCCCTCCATGGCGATCACCCGATAGTCCACGTCCAGCTTGAAATGATCGATGAACCAGTGCCCCAGCTCGCCCATGGTGAGGCCATGGCGCCTCGGCATCGGCCCGGCACCGACGAAGCTCTCCCAGCCTTCGCGCAGGGTCAGCCCCTCGATCGGCCGGCCGGCCGGATTGGGCCGATCGAGCACCCAGACGCTCTTGCCGGTGGCAGACGCCGCCTCCAGCACATAGAGCAGGGTCGTCACGAAGGTGTAGATGCGGCAGCCCAGATCCTGCAGATCGACGAGGATGACGTCCGCCGTGCTCATCATCTGCCCGGTCGGACGGCGCACCTCTCCGTAGAGGCTGAACACGGGCATACCGTATGTCGGGTCGATGAAGTCGGGCGACTCCATCATATTGTCCTGCAGGTCGCCGCGCACGCCATGCTGCGGCCCGAACACTGCCGAGACATTCAGCCCGCTCGCGACCAGCGCATCGAGCCCGTGGACGAGATCGGCCGTCAGCGAAGCGGGGTGAGCGAGATAGCCGACGCGGCGCCCCTCAAGCGGGCGGCGCAGCGCAGGATCGGCAAGGAGGCGGTCTAGACCAGTCTTGAAGCTCATGCTCCGCCAAGTGGCGCAAGCGCGAGCGCGAAGCAATCACGATGATGGAAATCCGGCTTTCCGGCGGGATGCACGAGCGCCCAGTAGCTTTTCGCGCCGCTCTTCTCCTCGATCACCGCGCTGATGCCGATCCGGCCATTATAGTCCCAGGGCAGGCTGTCCTCCGGGAAGCGCGCGGTGAGGGTCAGCCGCTCGTTGCCTACCTCCAGCGCAAGGTCGGGCGCCGGCAGGTCGATCTTGCGCATACCGGTGCGATAATGGTCGAAATGATAGGCAGCGAAGGCGCCGGAGGGCGAGAGGTTGAGTTCCGCATAGCTATCCCCCGCCCGGCCGATGAACAGCTCGAAGCAGGTGGTCTTCCACAGCTCGTCCGTGTGGACGCGCGGCGCCGCTCCCGGCACCACGATCTCGCCGGGCTTGCCCACCGCGGCGAACGCCACCTCCCAGCTCATGTCATCGCCCTGGCTGATCTGCGCGCCGAGCGCGGCAAGGGCCTGACAGGGCGTATCGGGGTGGCAGGCGAGCACCCGGGTGGCCAAAACTCTACTCATAGGAATGTTCCCATGCTAACGCGCCGCCTCCAACCTCAAGAGGCCAAAATGGCAAGCTACAAGTCCGACCTGCTGAACCTGCTCGAAGAGAGGGGCTATATCCACCAGATCACCGACGCAAGCGCGCTCGACGCGCTGGCGGTGCAGCAGGTCGTGCCGGGCTATATCGGCTTCGATCCGACCGCGCCCTCGCTGCATGTGGGCTCGATGGTCCAGATCATGCTGCTGCGCCGCCTCCAGCAGACCGGCCACAAGCCCATCGTGCTGATGGGCGGCGGCACCGGCAAGGTGGGCGATCCGAGCTTCAAGGACGAAGCGCGCAAGCTGATGACCGTCGAGACGATCAACGAGAACATCGCGACGATCAAGACCGTGTTCGAGAACTTCCTGACCTTCGGCGATGGACCGACCGACGCGATCATGCTCGACAATGCCGAGTGGCTCGACGCGCTCGAATATCTGCCGTTCCTGCGCGATTATGGCCAGCATTTCTCCGTCAACCGAATGCTGAGCTTCGACTCGGTCAAACTGCGGCTGGAACGCGAGCAGTCGCTGAGCTTCCTGGAGTTCAACTACATGATCCTCCAGGCCTATGACTTCCTGGAGCTCTCCCGCCGCGCCGGCTGCCGCCTGCAGATGGGCGGATCGGACCAGTGGGGCAATATCGTCAACGGCATCGAGCTTTCGCGCCGCGTGGACGGCACAGAGGTGTTCGGCGTCACCACCCCGCTCATCACCACCGCAGATGGCGGCAAGATGGGCAAGACGATGGCCGGCGCCGTGTGGCTGAACGAGGCGATGCTCTCGCACTTCGATTACTGGCAGTTCTGGCGCAACACGGACGATCGCGACGTGGGCCGCTTCCTCCGGCTGTTTACCGACGTGCCGCTTGACGAGATCGCACGGCTGGAAGCGCTGCAGGGCGCCGAGATCAACGAGGCGAAAAAGATCCTCGCCAACGAGGCGACGGCGCTTTGCCGTGGCCGCGCTGCCGCCGAGGCCGCCGCGGAGACGGCGCGCGTCACCTTCGAGGAAGGCGCGGCGGGCGCGGACCTGCCCACGGTGCACGTCGAGAGCGGCAGCATCGGCCTCGTCGCGGCGCTCGTGCAGACCGGCCTTGCCGCCTCCAACGGTGAGGCACGGCGCAAGATCGCGGAAGGTGCGCTGCGGATCGACGACCAGCAGGTGCGCGATGAAAAGCATGAGGTTGCGGTCGGCGACGCGCCGATCAAGCTCAGCCTCGGCAAGAAGCGGCACGCATTGCTCACGCGCTGACTCGTCTCCAATTCTTGATCCGGCATTTACCATGCCGGTCAAGCCGCGATTCATGCGGTGGCGGGAGAGTGGCGGCATAAAGCGGGGGGCCGATCTCATGCCGAATGCCGCAGCCAGAGCCGACCAGCGCCGCGCGCCGCGCGAGGCTGTCGATTGCCGTTCGATGCTCTGGAGCGGCCGATCTGAGCCGTGCGCGGTGCAGATCGTCAACATCTCGCCTTATGGATGCATGGTCCGCGGCACGCAGCGGGTGCGAATCGGTGAGCGGGTCTCGGTCGACGTGCCCGGCCTGGCCGCCCTGCCCGGCCTCGTCATCTGGGCGCTGAACGAACGGTGCGGCATCGAGTTCGACGCCATGATCCCGCTTGAGCCCTATCTCGACATGCTCGCGACATCGAAGGTCGCAAGCAATGGCCAGCCGCCGGCCTGATCGAATTCCATGTCAGAAAAAGCGCCATTCTGGAAACAGTTCGTCAACCAGAACGGTGCTACCCTCCTCTTCCACTGGCCATTGTGACAGGACGGCATGGCGGAAACAGCGAAACAGCTCGGGCAGCACTGGCAAGCGCAGCGGCGGCAGTCCTCCCGCGAGGCCGTCGATCTTCCCACGCGCGCGTCGCGCCCCGGCCGCGAGCCTCTGCCCATCCGGCTGGTCGACATCTCCCCTTTGGGACTGCATGCCCGCTTTCAGGGCGGCACGTTCCAGCGTGGCGAGCATTTGCAGATCGCGCTGCCGCTGATCGGCGAGATACGCGGGCAGGTCATGTGGGGCCTGAAGGGCTGCTTCGGCTGCAAGTTCCCCATGCCGATCGACGCCCGCACCTTCCTGCGCCTTCTTGCCGCCATCCGCGAATGCGGCGAGGACTGGCTGGATTAAGTCCTACCCGCTCGCCAGCAGGCTGATCGCCGCGTCCCGCTCGAACAGATACAGGCACAGCCGCGCCGCCTCTCCCCGCTCGGAGGAGAGGCCCCCGTCCCGGTCCATCAGCAGCCGCGCATCGTCATGCGCCGCGCTGATCAGCTCCTGGATCTGCTCGGGGCTGGCGAGGCGGAAGCGCTGATCGCCCGACTGGCGCGTGCCGAGCAACTCGCCCGCCCCGCGCAGGCGCAGATCCTCCTCGGCGATGCGGAAGCCGTCATTGGTCTCGCGCATCAGCGCCAGCCGCGAGCGCGCCGTCTCGGAGAGATTCTGCCCATGCAGCAGCATGCAGAAGCTGCGCTGGTCGCCGCGCCCCACGCGCCCGCGCAGCTGGTGAAGCTGGGCAAGGCCGAAGCGCTCGGCCGCCTCCACGACCATCAGCGTCGCATGGGGCACGTTGACGCCCACCTCGATCACCGTCGTCGCCACCAGCAGCTTCAGCCGCCCCGAGGCGAACGCCTCCATCACCGCGTCCTTCTCCGGCCCCGGCATGCGGCCATGCACCACGCCGACCAGATCAGGCCCGAAGCGCGCCCGCAGGACCGCCGCGCGCGCCTCGGCCGCCGCCTCGTCCTCCGCCTCGCCCTGCTCGACCAGCGGGCAGACCCAATAGGCCTGCCGTCCGCTGCCGATATGCCGGCCCAGCCCTTCGATCACTTCCTCCATGCGCGCGTCAGAGATGACGCGCGTGTCGATCGGCTGGCGGCCGGGCGGCATCTCATCGAGGCGCGAAACGT
>JAFKLU010000185.1 GCA_017304105.1 Sphingomonadales bacterium | reverse complement strand
CGGCGTCATTGGCGCCCTTGGGATCGTAGCTGCTGTTGATCGGCACCACGGCGAGCACGCCGGGCAGCTTCTTCACCGCCTCGGCATCATAGCTGGCGAGGGTGCCACCATAAGCCGGGCAGCACTCGACGGCCGCATAGACCAGTCCGGGAATCTGCACGTCGATGCCGAACAGCGGCTTGCCCGCCACGATCTTGGCCGTATCGACGCCGACCTTCGACTTGCCGATGATCTTGTATTGCTCGGGCGCCTTGAGCGGCACGGTGGCCAGATCGGGCGCGGCGATCTTCGCGGCGTCGGGCGCGAGCTGGGCATAAGTGAACGAGCGCTTGCTCGCGGCATGGATCACCTTGCCGCTGCCGGTGGTGAGCTGATCCTCCGGCACGCCCCACTTGGCCGCCGCTGCCTTCACGAGCATCTGCCGCGCACCGGCGCCGATGCGGCGCATGGGCAGGAAGTGGTTCGGCGTCGCGAAGCTGCCGCCCGCGACCTGGCCCTTGTAGAGCTTCTCGTCGGACCGGGTCTGCTCGACATGGACCTGCGCCCAATCGACATCCAGCTCCTCGGCGATGAGCATCGGCAGCATCGTCTTGATGCCCTGACCGACCTCGGGATTCTGCGCGCCGATGATGACGCTGTTGTCCGGATTGATCCGGATATGGGCGTTCAGCATGATCGGCTGCCCGCCCGGACCGGCCGCGAAAGCCACCTTGGCGTCAAAGGCAAGCGCAGCGCCGCCGATGAGGGTCGCGGTCAGGAAGCCGCGACGGTCGAGCTGTGCGGTCTTGCTCATGCCGGGTTTCCTTCCGTGACGCCGGCCGCCTTCTTGATGGCGGCGCGGATGCGGACATAAGTGGCGCAGCGGCAGAGATTGCCGGCCATCGCCTGGTCGATGTCCTGGTCAGTCGGCTTGGGCTTCTCGTTTAGCAGCGCCGTCGCGGACATGATCTGCCCCGCCTGGCAATAGCCGCACTGGGGAACGTCCAGCTCAACCCAGGCATCGCTCACCTTCTTGCCCGCGGGCGTGGTGGCGACATGCTCGATGGTGGTGATCTGCTTGCCCACCGCCGCGCTCATCGGCGTGATGCAGGCGCGGGTCGGCTTGCCATCGACATGCACGGTGCATGCGCCGCACAGCGCCATGCCGCAGCCGAATTTCGTGCCGACCAGATCGAGGTCCTCGCGCAGCACCCAGAGCAGCGGCTTGCTTGGATCACCTTCGATCTGTCGCACCTGCCCATTGACTGACAATGTCGTCGCCATTCTGCTCTCCCTAAGCGCCTGTCGAAAGAATCATGCCGATGCGAGGCAGCAGTTGTCAACGTCGACGAGGCTGCAATAACCTATTACCACGCGATTTGTGGGCAGAAGCCAAGTTGCTGTATTTATTTCAATATAGGAGGTGGCTTGAACGACATTGACGACATCATCGCCGCGGCGCGCGCCTGGGCGGGGCAGCCCATGGCGCTGGCCACCGTCATCGAGGCTTCCGGCTCCGCGCCCCGGCCGCGCGGTGGGCACATGCTGGTCGCGGCGGATGGCCGTTTCGCCGGCTCCATCTCAGGCGGTTGCGTCGAATATGATGTGTTCGCGCTCGCCGAGCGCGTGCTCGCCGGGGCGCCGGCCAGCCTCCAGCTTTATGGCACGCCTGATCCCGGCGTCTGGCTGCCCGGCCTGCCCTGCGGCGGCCAGATCGGCGTGCTTGTGCAGCCGGTGAGCGAGGCGGGCTTCGCGCCGGCCTATTTCGAGGAAATCGCCGCCGCGCGCGCCACGGGCGGCGCGCTCGCCTTCTCGACCGACCTTGCGACCGGACGGACCATCCGGGGCGAGCATGAGGGGCAGTTCGTCAATGTCTACGAGGCGCCCCGGCGGCTGCTGATCGTGGGCGCCGTCCAGATCGCGCAGACGCTTGCCGCCATCGCCCGCGCCACTGGTTTCTCGGTGACGATCAATGACCCGCGCGAACGCTTCCTGAGCGCCGAGCGTTTCCCCGATGCGACGCTGAGCGATGCCTGGCCCGATGAGGCGGTGGCGGCGTTCGCGCCCAATGCAAGCTCCGCCGTCGTGACGCTGAGCCATGACACCAAGATCGACGACCCGGCGCTCATCGCCGCGCTCAAGGCGCCGACCGGCTATGTCGGCGCGCTGGGCTCGCGCGCGAACCAGATACGCCGGCTCGAGCGGCTTGCCGCGCTCGGCGTGCCCGCGAAGGAGCTGACGCGGATCGACGGGCCAGCGGGCGTCAGGATCGGCGGGCTGGGGCCGCAGGAGATCGCGCTGTCCATCGCCGCCGGCATCGTGGGGACACTGCGTGGCGCACGTTGAGAATATCGCCGTGGCGCTGCTGGCCGCCGGTCGCTCGACGCGCTTCGGCGAGTCCGACAAGCTGGCGGCTGAGCTGGGCGACCGGACGCTGATCCACTGGGCGGCGGAGGCGGGCCTGAGCGTGCCGGCACGGCGCTGGTTCCTCGTGGCGGGGCCGGATGCGGGCGGCGACGCCGAAGGTTATGAGCGACTGACCAATCCAGCCCCCACGCAGGGTCTGGGCTCGTCGCTCCGCATCGCAGCGGCGGCCGCCGCGCAAGCCGGCGTCGACGGTTTGCTGATCCTGCTGGCCGACATGCCGTTCATCGGGAAGGCACATCTCGGGCGGCTTGCCTCGGCCTTCGGCTATGACGGCACGCGCCCCGTCTTCTCGCTCGCGCCGGATATGGCGGCTCAGCCCCCTGCCCTGTTCCCGGCGTCCCTGTTCGAGGCGCTGCAGGCGATCCAAGGCGACAAAGGTGCGCGCGGCTTCGCGGAGGGCGCATCGCTCGTCTCGACGGATCCGGAGCGCCTGATCGACATCGACACACCGGACGATCTCGCGCGAGCACGGGCGCTGCTTCCCGCCCTGCCGCCCGATATCTGAGCCGCCCTAACCGTCAACAAGGCAGCCTGGGGCCCTGCCTTTGAACTCAGCCAGTGCTCCCGTGAGCCCCGTCCCCTTCGGGTCGAACGGAAGACCGGGGGCTGTCTCGTCAGGACAGACCCTAAATCTCTACCTGACTGCCCAGCTCGATCACCCGATTGGTCGGCAGACGGAAGAACTCCATCGCGCTTTCCGCGTTGCGCAGCATCCAGGCGAACAGCTTCTCGCGCCAGATCCGCATGCCCGGCCGCGCGGAGGGCAACAGCGTCTGCCGCGCCAGGAAGAAGCTCGTCTCCATCATCTTGAAGCTCTGCCCACAGCCGGAGACCTGCGCCAGCGCGGCGGGCACGTCCGCTTCCTCCATGAAGCCATAATTGAGGATCACGCGGAAGAAGCCGCGTCCCAGATCCTCGATCGCGTAGCGCTTCTCCGGGCTGACGCTCGGCACATCGGCGATCTTCACGGTGAGTAGCACCACGCGCTCATGCAGCACCTTGTTGTGCTTGAGGTTGTGGAGCAGCGCGTGCGGCACGCCGTCTGGCGTCGAGGTCATGAACACGGCGGTGCCGGCGACGCGGACCGCGCTGTTGGAGGCCGAGGCGACGAAGACCGGGATAGGCATGGCGGATTCGCGCAGCCGGTCCATCATCAGCTTGCGGCCCTTTGACCATGTGGTGAGCAGCGTGAAGACGATGAGGCCGATGAGCAGCGGGAACCAGCCTCCGTCCGGGATCTTGGTGAGGTTGGCGACGAGATAGGCGCCATCGACAATGTAGAAGACGCTGAGCAGCGGCACGGAGACCCACGGGCTCCACTTCCACAGCTTGAACAGCACGACGGTGAGCAGCACGTTATCGATGAACATCGCGCCGGTGACGGCGATTCCATAGGCCGCCGTGAGGTTCGACGATGTCTTGAAGGTCATCACCAGCAGGATGACCATGATCATCAGGCCCCAGTTCATCAGGGGGATGTAGATCTGGCCCGCAGTCGCGGCGCTGGTGTGGGCGATGCGCAGGCGCGGCATGAAGCCGAGCTGGATCGCCTGCTGCGTGACCGAGAAGGCACCCGTGATGACCGCCTGCGAGGCGATGATCGCCGCCAGCGTCGCGATGCCGACCAGCGGCAAGCGGAACCAGTCCGGCGCAAGATTGTAGAACGGGCTCTGCAGCGCCGCCTGCCCCTCGCGGATCAGTAGCGAGCCCTGGCCCATATAATTGAGCATGAGCGCGGGCAGCACGAACCAGAGCCAGGAAAAGCGGATTGGCTTACGGCCGAAATGGCCCATATCGGCATAGAGCGCCTCTGCGCCCGTGACTGCCAGCACCACCGAGCCGAGCGCCAGAAAGGCCTGAACCGGCGTGAGCAGGAAGAAGTCCAGCGCATACCAGGGATTGAGCGCCCACAAGATCATCGGGAGCTGGACGATGCTGAGCACACCGAGCACCGAGATCGCCAGGAAGTAGAGCAGCATCACCGGGCCGAACAGGGCCGCCACCCGGTGCGTGCCGCCGCGCTGGATCGAGAAGAGGAAGATGAGGATGGCGAGGGCCAGCGGCACCACGAGCTGGCTGAAGGCCGGATTGACCACCGCCAGACCCTCGACGGCCGAAAGCACCGACACAGCCGGGGTGATCATGCTGTCGCCATAGAACAGCGCCGTCGCGAATACGCCCAGCAGCACGATGCCCGCCGACCAGCGCTGGGAGGGCACCGAGCGGCTGATGAGCGCCAGCAGCGCCAGCGATCCGCCCTCGCCCTTGTTGTCCGCGCGCATGATGATGCTCACATATTTGAGCGTCACCACCAGCATCATCGACCAGAACATGAGGCTGATCGCGCCCATGATGTGCGGCGTGTCCAGCGTCAGCTGGTGGTGGCCGGCGAAGGTCTCGCGAAAGGCGTAAAGCGGGCTGGTGCCAATGTCGCCGAACACGACGCCGATGGCACCCAGCGCGAGCCGGATCGCGCCCTCCTGCCCATGGCCCTGGCCATGCGGAGGCGCCGTCGGATCGGCGGGAGAAAGCCCGCCGCCGTCGCCGTTGCCTTGATTGGGCGTGGTCACTGGCGTGCCTGAACCGCAGTCATCGGTTATGCTTCCCCTGTCCGGACCCCCGCCAGGACGGGCGGCGCCCTAGCATTTCGCCCCAGATGGTGCAACGCACAATCACTGGGCCGGGTTTCCGCTCCGCGCGGCCGCTTCCCGCCGCTGGATAAGGGCCTGAAGCAATGCGATGTTCCGGATGAGTTCCGCGCGCAATTCGGTGTCCTCCGGCAGGCGCGCGGCGAGCTTTGCCCAGACGTCGCGCGACTTTTCGAACTCGCCCGACTCGGCAAGCGCAAGCCCGTAGAAG
>JAFKLU010000184.1 GCA_017304105.1 Sphingomonadales bacterium | reverse complement strand
ATTCACCTCGACGACTGCGGCCTCGCGAAGACCGGCATCTCCAACATTGGCGATGCCCTCAATCAGCTCCCATCATTTCGGCAGGTGACGTCACCGGCGACCAATCTGTACCGCCAATCCACGAACACGGCCGCGCGCACCATGGATCTTCGGGGTCTTGGCGACAGTCGCACGCTGGTTCTGGTCGATGGACGGCGGTTCGTGCCGAGCAGCGAGCTGGGCACCGTGGATCTCAACGCGATCCCTTCCGCGCTGATCGCGCGGGCCGAGGTGGTGACGGGCGGCGCGTCCGCTGCCTATGGCGCGAACGCGGTCGCCGGCGTCGTCAATCTCATCCTCGACACCAAATTGACCGGCATCAAGGGCGAGATCAGCTATGGCTCTTCCGAGAAGGGCGATGCCCAGAGCTACAATGCGTCGCTCGCGGCGGGCTTCGGCTTTGGGGGCGGGCGGGGCCACGCCGTGGTCGGCGGCGAATATGTGAATGAAAAGCCGGCCGGCGACTGCTTCACGCGTGACTGGTGCGATTCCAGCATCCAACTGATCCAGAATCCGGGCTTCAGCACGAACCCGGCGCTCAGCAACGGTCTTCCCGCGACGCTCCTGCTCGACAATGTCTGGTCGATCCTCAATCCGGGCGGCGTCATCGTCAGCGGGCCGTTGCGCGGCACCACGTTCGACAAGCAGGGCAACCCGGTGCCGTTCCAGTTCGGCAATCTCGTCAGCGGCACCTCCATGGTGGGCGGCGATGCCAGCGTCGGCAAATCCCTGCTCACCGAGCACGTGCCGCTCAAGACGGCGAACCGCCACATCGCAGCCTTTGGCCATGCGAACTATGACCTGACCGACGCCCTGAGAATCGTAGGCGAGCTTTCATACAGCGAAGTACACGGCGGCCCCACCCAAGGATCAAACGGCTACGACTTCAGCACGGCGAACAATCTCAACGTCAACGATGCTCTGCTAGCGTCAGGTGGCAGCGGGCTTCGTATCAAGATCGACAATGCCTACCTGCCGGCCGCAACGCGCAACGCGATGATCGCGGCAGGTGTCGCGACGATCCCGATCAACAAGCTCTATCGCGAGCTAAATCCGTCGCTCGGCACCAGTACGTCCGAAACGATCCGGGCCATGATCGGCCTCAATGGCGACTTCATCGGCGGCTGGAAATGGGATGCCTATTATCAATATGGCCGCACGACCAGCCGTCTCGACATTGTCGGCCTCCGGCACAATGCCCGTTTCGCGCAGGCCACCGACGCCGTGCTCGCGCCCAACGGATCAATCGTCTGTCGCTCGGCGCTGACCAGTCCGAACAATGGCTGCGTCCCCTTCAACGTCTTTGGCGAAACCAATGCCAGCAACGCCGCCGTTGCCTACGTCACCGGCAATGCCTGGGCGGAAAGGCGGATTGTGCAGCATGCGGCGGCCGTCAACTTGCGTGGTGACCTGTTCGAGACCTGGGCGGGGCCGGTGGCCGCTGCGGCCGGCGCGGAATATCGGCGAGATCGCTCGCGCGGCGACGCCGACGCGACGTCCAGGGCGTCCGGCTGGAACAGCAACAGCGCGTTCCCGTTGCCGGCTGACGGCGACAAGACGGTGGAAGGCTATCTCGAGGTCAGCGTACCGCTGCTCAAGGACATGGCCTTCGCCAAGTCGTTCAATGTCGACGGCGCGATCCGGCAGACGCACACGGACAAGACGGGAAGCGCCACGACCTGGAAGATCGGCGCGGTCTACCAGATCAGCGACGACTATATGCTTCGGGTGACGCGCTCGCGTGACATCCGCGCGCCCTCGGCACTGGAGCTGAGCCCGGCCTCCAATACCGTCAACCTGCCGGTGAACGATCCGAACCCCGCCACGGCCGGCACCTATTATGTGAACCTCACCACCGGCGGAAACCCGAACCTCGCGCCGGAGAAGGCGAATACCTTCACCATCGGGGCCGTGATCAAGCCGAGCTGGATCAAGGGCCTCAATCTCTCGGTCGATTATTACAACATCAAGGTCGAACGGGCGATCGCGGTGCTGACTGGGCAGCAGACCGTCAACCTGTGCAGCCAGGGCAACACCACCGTCTGCCCCTTCATCACCCGCAATGCCTCCGGCCAGATCACGCAGGTCTTTTCAACCTACCAGAATCTGAGCTCGCTTCATTCGGAAGGCCTCGAATTCGTCGGCGACTATCTGATCGACCTTCAGGACATCTCCTCGTCCCTCGGCGGTAAGCTCGACCTGTCCGTCAACGCGACCTACACGATCAAGCTCTCCACCACCGATGCGACCGGCTTTGTGACGCGCTATGACGGCTGGACCGGCAACCCCGGCACCGTGCAGAGCGTTGCCGGCGTTCCCAAGTGGCGCGCGGATGGCCTCATCACCTATTCGACCGACCGTTTCTCGCTATCGGCCCATGGCCGCTATGTCGGGCCGGGTGTCTATGACCCGACCAAGGTCGGCCCGGAGGAGGCCGGCTACAGCCCAAATCGCGCGAACAGCATCAACTACAACAGGGTCGCCTCCCGCCTGTACTGGGATCTTTCCAGCTCCATCGACCTCATGAATGACGGGAACCGGAAGGTGCAGCTGTTCGGATCGATCTACAATCTGTTCGACAAGGCCCCGCCCCGCCTGCGGCTCTATGGCAACCCGGTGCTCTTCGACGCGATCGGCCGCAGCTACCGGATCGGGCTCCGCACGGTCTTCTAGAAAGCCAGGACGGCGCCTAGCCCTCCCGAAATCGGGACCGTCGGGCACAAACCTTCCCGCCTTGCGGTCCTTGCTGCGACCGGTCGAAAGACCGGTCGTCTTTTTCGCCTCAGGGCTCGCGGTGGATCTCTCCATAGACGAGATGGGACAAGGCCTCGCGATAGGCTGCGTCTCCGTCGTCATTGGACCGGCGCATGACTTCGCTGGTTGCCGGGTTGGCTTCGAAGACCGACCAGCCGAGCGTGAGGGCCTGGATCGCGGTCAGCGCCTTTCTCGCCTGGATTGGCGTCATTTCCTTGGCGATGCGATCGAGCAAGGCAGGCACCAGTTCGGTCCTGATCTCCTCGCTCACGCCCGCGATCGATATGAGCTTTGCCGCATCCCTGGTCGTTCGTTGATTGGCGCGCGATGCCAGCCCGAAGGTCCATAGCAGGTCGCGACCGGTCAGGGATGGATCGATGCCTTTCAGCACGCCCCGAAAAAGGGCATCGGCAACATAGGTGTAGAGCTCAGCCTTGCTCTTGAAATACCAATAGAGGGCGGGCGTCTTCACGTTGAGCGCATTCGCGATCCGCGCGAGGCTGAGGGCATCGAGCCCTTCCTCGTTCAGAATCCTGATCGCGGCGTCGATAATGCCTTCTCTGGTCAGGTCCGCGTCTATCGCCTTTGGTCGTCCCACGCTTTTGCGCCCCCATTGCTTCGGAGCATCCGACCTAAGGTCTATCGGCAGGCTTGGCCATTGCGTTGCTGATATGGAGCATAAGCCGCGTGAACGCCGCCCGCACCCGAACAGCCACGGCGAATGCTCTCCCCCCTCCCCTTTCCCGGCCTCGGCATCATGCGCGCCCTCATCCGCTCCGGGGCATGCATCCAGTCACGGGAACATCGCAATAGCGCCGCCTCAGGATGAAGACCGGTCAGGCTTCCGGCGCTGATTTCCTGGCGAACCACAGCACATGCATGTCGCCGCCGGCCTTCGGACCATCGCTGACGTTCACTTCCGCCACATCGAAGCCCGATGCCTCCAGCCGAGCCGCGAACCGCGCGTCGGAGAAAGCGGACCAGATCGCGAGGATGCCGCCCGGCTTCAGCGCGTGCCGGGCTGCCGCCAGCCCTGCGCTGGAATAGAGAAAGTCATTCGATGCGCAGGACAGCCCTTCCGGCCCGTTGTCGACATCCAGAAGGATCGCGTCGTAGGCCGCGGTCGCGGCGCCGATCAGGGTGGTGACATCCTGGCCGACCAGTTGCACGCGCGCATCGGCAAGGCAGCCCGCCGTCAGCGCGCGCATCGGACCGCGCGCCCATTCGATGATCTCCGGCACCAATTCGGCCACCGTGACGCAGGCATCGTCTTCGAGCGTCGCCAGCGCGGCGCGCAGGGTGAAGCCCATGCCATAGCCGCCGATCAGCCATTCGGAGCCCCGTCGCGACCCCAGCCGCGCGCTGGTCATGGTCGCAAGCGCGGCTTCGGAGCCGCTGACCCGCGTGCTCATGAGATCATTGTCGCCCATGGCAATCGTGAAATTGCCGCCATGGCGGATCAGGCGCAGTTCGACGCCGCCAGGCACCATTGCCGTGCCGATGCATTCATGCGGCTCAATATCGCTTTTTACGCGTGCGCTCACCGGACCCCCAAATTCCAATGCAGTTGCTGCCGACCGTCAGCCAGAAGGACAGGGCCTGGCCGCTCTTGCTTCGCCGCTATCGCGCCGGCCTCGATCGCGAAACATAGAGCGGGGAACGCGTGGTCGGCGATGCGATCAGCTTGCCCTTCATCTCCCGCCTGATCCGCTCGGCATCGGCGCCATTGTTGAAAATGGCGCGCGTTCCGCCGGATAGCAGCGGCTCGATGACGGAAATGGCGATGCCAAGCTTATCGCAGAAGCTGGTGACCGCGTCCGGCGCGGCGTCGAGGTTGACGACACGGCTCATTTCAACCGACCTTCGGTGAAGCGGATAGCGGCCATCTCATATCGTCCCGATCTGCAAGCGGGAGCGCGGATGGTCTCTCAGTCATGGCGAAAGCTTGCGGGCTGTGATCGCGGTGATGAGCCCCCCTAACAGGGGCGGGTGCCGTTGTCCCAATATTTCGGACGGTGCTGCTGCGCATGGGCCGGTCCTTCGGCCGCCGAGGACGTGCGGCCGTCCCGAAGCGGCGTGGCAGCGTTCAGGAACCGATCGAGCCATCATGCGCACCCGCCGGCGGCCGAGCCTGGCCCTCGCCGCCCGACAGGCCCCCGCCGAGGGCGACGGATGATTTGCCATCTCCATGGGGGGAGATGGCAAATCATCGATCATTCGACCGCGAGGCGCCCCAGCGGCTACGTCAATCCTGCGCGCGCGATGGGGCTCCATCCTCGAACTGCCGCATGGCCCGGATGTTCCTGGCCGGCTCGGCGAGGGCGGGCTCGCTATATTTGCGCGCCTCGCGCCACCAGAGCGCCTGCAGTTCCTTCAGCTTGGCGGGATAGCGCGCTGAAAGATCGGTGGATTCCGAATAGTCCGCCGACGTATCGAACAGCTCGAAGAACTGGATGTCGCGCGTGCGGGCGGTCGGCGAGGCGAAGGTCGCCCTGATCGAGCGCCCCGCCACCGGGATTTGCGCCGTGCCGTCGATGGACTTGCGGAAGCTCGTGCCAGCCACGTCCAGCAAGGTTGGGCCAATGTCGATTGCATCGACGAACTGGCCGCGCACCTCTCCGTGTGCCTTGATGCCATTCTGCCAGCTGACGACGAGCGGCGTGCGGGTGCCGCCCGCATAGGGCCAGAGCTTGTAGCGGCGGAAGGGGGTCGCGCCCGCCAGCGCCCAGGGCCGCTGGTAGAGCGCCTGGCTCTCCGGGCCGCCCAGCTTGTCGAGCTGCTGGGCCATGTCGGCAACGCTCATATCGTAGCGATAGGGATGCTTGAAGCCGCCGATCTGCCCCGCCTCGGGCGCGCCGCCATTGTCGGAGAGCAGCACGATCAGCGTATTCTCATATTGGCCGGTCTTCCTGAGATGATCGATCAGCCGGCCGATCTGCGCGTCCGTATGCGTGATGAAGCCGGCATAGGTCGCCATGAAACGGGCGAAGACCGTCTTCTCCTGCTCGGTCAGGTCAGACCATGCGCGGTCGCCGGCCTCGCGGGGCGGGAGCACGGTGTTGGCGGGGATGACGCCCTGCTGCTTCAGTCGCGCGAAACGCTCAGCGCGGATGGCGTCCCACCCCTTGGCGTAGGTATCGGCATAGGCGTCGATATAGGGTCGCGGGACCTGAATGGGGGCATGGGCCGCGCCCAGCGCGAGATAGACGAACCTGGGCTTGCCGCCCTCCTCCGCCTTGTCGCCGAACGCGCTGATCGCATGGTCGATCAGGTCCGGCGTCAGATGATAGTCCGGGGCGCTGGGCGCCGCGATCGGCGCGTTATCCTCGACCAGATCGGGCTTGTACTGGTCCGTCCATCCGCTCAGGAAGCCGTAGAAGCGGTCGAACCCGCGCTGCAACGGCCAGGAGGCCTTGGTGAAGCCCGGCTTGTCGTCATAGCGCGGCGCCAGATGCCATTTGCCAAGCGCGAAGGTAGCATAGCCGACGCGGTGCAGCGCCTGCGCGACCGTTTCGGCGTTACGGGGCAGTTCGCCACGCGCCGCCGCGCTGATGGAAGGATCGGCGCTCGCCTCAACATTGGCCGCCAGATCCTCCATGTGCACCGTCTGGTTGTTTCGGCCGGTCAGCAGCGCGGCGCGCGTGGGCGAGCAGATGGATTTGGTATCGAAGCGGTTGTAGCGCAGCCCCTGCCGCGCCAGCGCATCGATGTTGGGCGTGCGGATTTCCGAGCCGAAGGCGCCGAAGTCCGAGAAGCCAACATCGTCGAGCACGATAAGCAGGATATTGGGCCGCGCCGCCTGCGGCTTGGGAGCGGACTGCGATGATTTCGCCGCGACCGGCATCACGCCGACAATGGCCGTGGCGAAGGATGCTGCGCCAAGCAGCAGGCTGAGCTTCTTCATCATTCGGAACGTCTCCTGTTCCCTAGTTTTCGGTCGCGATCCGGCGGATGCACCGGAAGCCGACATGGGAGGTCGTGGTGTCGATGGGCTGGAGCCAGCGCGCCGCTGGCCGGTAGCGCTTGCAATAGTCCGGCGCGCAGAGATGCGATCCGCCCTTGAGCACGCGGGTCTGCGGACCGCCATGGCCGGCGGCGGGCAGGCCGGCGCAGCAGCCGCCCTCCTTCGCGCGCTCGGCAGGCTCGGCCGTCCACTCCCACACGTTGCCGATCAGGTCGTGAAGGCCGAAGCCATTGGCCGGATAGCGCCCGACCGGGCTGGTCCGCTCCTGCCCGGTGGGCGCGGCATTGCCATGGGGGAAAGCGCCCGCCCAGGTCTTCGCCATACGCTGACCGCCGGGCTCGAATTCATCGCCCCACGCATAGAGCTTGCCTTCCAGCCCGCCCCGCGCCGCGCGCTCCCATTCGGCCTCGGTCGGCAATTGCTTGCCCGCCCACTCGGCATAGGCGAGCGCATCGGTATAGCCGACATGGACGACGGGATGATCCGGGATATGCTCGATGCTGCTCTGCGGGCCGAGCGGATGGCGCCAGTCCGCGCCGAGCACGAAGTCCCACCAGATCGGAGGCCCCTGAAGATCGACGGCATGGTCCGGCGGCGTGAAGACGATCGAGCCGGGCGCGGCGAGCGCTGGGTCCATGCCCGGATAGTCCGCTGGATCGGGGGCGATTTCGGCGAAGGTGACATGGCCCGTCTCCGCCACGAAGCGGGCAAACTGCGCATTCGTCACCGGCGTGCGGTCCATCAGGAAGGCGCCGACGGTCGCCGGGCGCACCGGCGCCTCCTCCGGATAGACCCTGGTCTCGCCCATCAGGAAGGTACCGCCGGGCACCAGCAGCATGTCTTCGTCCGTTACCGCCGCCTGCGCCATGGTCACGCCTTTCGCCGGGGCCGGCTGCGGCCCTCGCTTTGCAGTTTTTCCAGCGTCGCGCGGAGCCTTGCGACGATCTCGGGCCGCTTGAGGTAGAGATTATTTTCCTCGCGCGGATCGTTCGCGAGGTCGTAAAGCTGCCCTTCAGGGCCGCCCGCCGCGGGCTTGGCCGTCCGGGGCGCGGTGAAGCCGCCCGAACCCAGGCCAAGGATGAGCTTCCAGTCCCCCTCACGGATGGTGAAAATGCCTTCCAGCGAATGATCCACGATATTGGGACGGATCGGCGCAGTCGCCGATCGATCCAGCGCGGTCTGGAGATCGAAACTGTCCTCCGCCGCATCGTCCGGCAGGCTGAGCCCCAATGCGCCCGCCAGCGTCGCCATGATGTCGGTGAGCGAGCCGGTTTCGGCGC
>JAFKLU010000183.1 GCA_017304105.1 Sphingomonadales bacterium | reverse complement strand
CCTCGCAGCGCAGCCACACGCGCAGCCGCTATTATATCGACGTGCCGCTCACCGAGCGGGTCGAGGACTGGCCGGACGACCGCATCTGGGACGAGCTTGAGATCCGCCTGGGGCCGGACGCCGCTGCCCGGATCACCCGCGGCCCCTCGATCGAGAAGTCGATCGCGCCGCTGCGGTCCTATGTGTTCGCCACGATGCGGCATGGCAGCCTGATGCTCTGCGGCGACGCCGCGCACATCGTGCCGCCGACCGGCGCCAAGGGGCTCAACCTTGCGGCGAGCGATGTGCATTATGCCGCCGAGGCGCTCACGGCCTTCTTCAAGCGCGGCGACGCGGACGCGGTGGCGGGCTATTCCGACCGGGCGCTGGCGCGTGTCTGGAAAGGCGAGCGCTTCTCCTGGTCGCTGACGCGGCTCATGCACCGCTTCCCCGAGGACGGTCCGTTCGAACGGGCGATGCAGGTCGCCGAGCTGGACTATATCGCCAGCAGCCGCGCGGCGCAGACCAGCATCGCGGAGAATTACGTGGGCTTGCCGCTTTAGTCTACCGCCCGCTTGGGCGCCGTTGCTCCGGACTCAGGGCATCGCTCTCACCAGCAGGGCGGTCGCGATGCCGGATCAATGCGGCGACAAACCGAAGCCCTATTGTTACCCGCTCCGGACCCGGCCCCCTCATGCAATGGCGTTCCGGGGCGGTGCGACAATTTGCCCCCTCCCGGTCACGTGGACCCCGGTTGGGGGCAAATTGTCATCCCCGGTGTCCTGGCTGGGCCTCGATCGCTGTTGAGCGGTCCCGGTGCATCAGCTCATGCTCACCAGATCCAGCCGGCGCCCTCCCTCCGCCAGCGTGACCCGGTGGCTGGCCCCCGCCTGCGCGGCCAACGCCTCGAACAGCATGCCGCCAAGGCCGCTGCTCGTGCCGTTCCCGCTCTCGGTGGGCTGTCCTTCGCCAACGCCATCGTCCAGCACGGTCAGTCGCCAGCCGCCGCCTTCGACGCCCGCGAGCGCGATCCTGATCGTGCCGCCGCACCCGTCCGGAAAGGCGTATTTGGCGCAATTGGTGAGCGCCTCGTTCAGATAGAGGCCGATGGCTACCGCCTTGCGGCTCGGCAGCATCATGGCTGCAATCTCGGTTTCCACCTGAATCTCGTCGTCGAACAACGCATTGGCGACCCGTTCGAGCAGCCGCGTGAGGTAATGCTGCATGTCGACATCGCTCGTGCCCGTCTGCGTCGAGCCGAGCTGCGAATAGGCGTCGGCGAAAGTATGCACCCGCCCGATCGCCAGATCGAGCGCGCGCCTGACTTCGGGGTCGGTCGACTGACGGCGCTGGAAATCGAGCAAGCTCGCGACGAGGGCGAAATTGTTCCGTGTGCGGTGCTCCAGCTCGCGCAGCAGCATCTTCCCACGCTCGACCTCACGGTCGCGATCGGCGACGTGACGCTCGGCGGTCCGGCGGAAATATTCGGCGAGAAGCAGCAGGACCGAGGACACGAGGCAGGCGGTGGCGATGCGCGATGCGAAACTGCTCTGGGCGAAGGACAGCGGGGGCGATCCGGGCAGGATGAAGTAGCCGGTCGCGGCGAGACCCGTCAGCATCGCCGTGAGCCCCGCGGGCCATTTCCCATAGAGTGTGGCGATGACGACCGTGGGAAAGAGGAACAGGAACGGGCCGGAGACGGGTGTCCAGAGCCGGACGATCAGGATGAGCGCCAGCATGGCGGCGGAGCAGAGCAGGCCGAAGCCGATCCGGGCGAGGAAGCGCGTCCGGGGCGCGCCGAAGCGTCGTGCAACGTCATAACGGGCAAGACGGTACATGGTCCCTCCGCGCTCGATACCCGGTCAATGCGCTACACCTGCCAGCAAGTGCATTCCGGCGTTCGTATCGATCGCAAAGGTCAAGTTATCATCGATCATCATGGCATCCAACAGGATTAACTTATCGAGATGGGCTTAAATCCAGAAAGAAAAACAACATGGTATAATGTGGATTAAAGAAATTTAGAGGTACTCATCGTGACGGGATCTGGCCGATACTGGATCGGTTGGCGCTTCTCCATGTTTCGCTCAGTCTTTGCCGGGCCTCCATTGCCCAGCGAAAGTGACGCTTCGATCAAGGTCGTGATATCAGCCGTGTTGCCGGTGGGCCGCGGCCTACCGGGAACGGCGGTCGTGCGAGGCCGCTTCCCTCGCCAAAGGAGCATGCATCCCGGATTGAAGGTTGCAGTCGTCATGAAACTGTAACATTGGCCGGAGCCCATCTGGCTTCAAAAGGGAGGTAGCCGATCCGACAGATTGCCGCCTTGCCTTATCGCGCCGAGAGCGATGCGCTGGATGCGCCCATTCGCATCCTGCTGATCACATCACGCGAGACCCGCCGCTGGGTGATCCCCAAGGGCAATACGCCATCGGGGGTGGCGGCTCATCGCGCCGCAGCCATCGAGGCAGAGGAGGAAGCGGGCGTGCTCGGCGCCGTCTGCCCGACGCCGATCGGTTCCTATCGTTATCGCAAGCGCCGCAGCAACGGCGCATCGCTGATGGTCGATGTCGAGGTGTTTCCGCTGGCGGTTAGCCGGGAGCTGCCGAAGTGGAAGGAGAGCCGCGAGCGCGAGCGGCGCTGGTTCGGCCTGGCCGAGGCGGCGGATGCGGTCGAGGAAGAAGATCTGCGCGAGCTCATTGGCAGCTTCAACGCGTCGGAGTTCAAGGCCGCGGCGCGGCGTGAGACGCTGCTGGACGCGGTCGTCCAGAAATCGAGGATAAGCAACATGTTCGGTTGGTTTCAGCGCCTGCTGCCCAGGCAGGGAAATTTCTTCGACCTCTTCGAGGCGCATGTGAAGACGGTGGTGGCCGGCGCGGACGCCCTCACGCGCCTGCTCCACGATGGCGATCATCGCGAGGACCATATCCGCGAGGTGATCGAGCGCGAGAATGACGCGGACGAGATCATCCGCCAGATCCTGCGCGAGGTCCGCCAGACCTTCCTCACCCCCTTCGATCGCAGCGCGATCATCAGCCTGATCGGCTCGATGGACGATTCGATCGACGAGATGCAGGCCGCCGTCGCCGCCATCAGCCTCTACGATGTCACGGACTTCGAGCAGGAAATGAAGGACATGGCGGCGATCATCGTCGATTGCACCCGCGTCCTTGCCGAGGCGATGCCGCTGCTGCGCGATGTGGCAGGCAATGCGAAGCGCCTGCACGAGCTCACCGAGCGGCTGGTGCGCATGGAGGGGCATGCGGACGACATTCACAAGGTTGGCCTGAAGGCGGCCTTCACACGCTTCGGCCCGCACGATCCGATGGCCTTCATCGTGCGGCGCGAGATTTTCAATCACCTTGAGCGCATCGTCGACGCGATCGAGGATGTCGCCAACGAGATCGACGGTATCGTCGTCGAGCACGCGTGAACGATAACCCTTCTTTCCGTCCAGGACTGTCTTTTCTCCCGTCGCCCGCGCGAAGGGAGGAAGGCTGCCCGCGAAGCCTATGCGCCGAGGCAGGTCGCCATGCATGAACTCGCCTTGCCGCTGCTCGTGGCCCTGATCATTGTCGCGATGGCGTTCGATTTCCTCAACGGCCTGCACGATGCCGCCAATTCCATCGCGACGGTGGTGGCGACCCGGCTGCTGAGCCCCGTCACGGCGGTCGTCTTCGCGGCGTTCTTCAACTTTGCCGCCTATTTCCTCACCTTGGCTTTCCCCGCTCTGCACAAGGTCGCCGAAACCATCGGTGCGGGTTTGATCAACAAGGAACTGGTGACGCCGGCCGTCATCTTCGGCGCGCTGATTGGTGCGATGTTCTGGAATGTGGTGACCTGGCTCAAGGGCATTCCGTCCTCCTCAAGCCATGCGCTGGTCGGTGGCCTCATCGGCTCGGGTGTCGCGCATGCCGGTGTTACCGGCATCGAATGGAGCGGGCTCAGCGCCACGCTGATCGCCATCGTGCTGTCCCCAACGCTCGGCATGATGATCTCGATGGTCATCATGCTGGTGACGAGCTGGCTGTTCGCGCGGGCGAGCGCACGCTACGCGGACAAGACCTTCCGCATGCTGCACCTGCTTTCCTCCGCCACTTATTCGGTGAGTCACGGCCTCAATGATGCGCAGAAGACGATGGGCATCATCACCGTGCTGCTTTATTCGACCGGCTATCTCTCCGGCGAGTTCCACGTGCCACACTGGGTAGCGATCGCCTGCTATGTCGCCATCGGCGCGGGCACCATGACCGGCGGCTGGAAGATCATCGAGACGATGGGGTCGCGGATCACCAAGCTTTCGCAGCATCAGGGCTTCAGCGCCTCCATGGGTGGATCGATCGTCGTGTTCACCGCTTCCCTGCTCGGCATACCGGTCTCCACGACACATACGATCACAGGCTGCGTGATCGGATCGGGCGTGGCCCGTCGCGCCTCGGCCGTGCGGTGGGGCGTGGCGCAAAGCGTCATGGTCGCCTGGGTCATCACCATTCCTGCCTCGGCGGCGGTGGGCGCGCTGTTCTACCTGCTGACCCGGCTGTTCTGATCTCGCTCGTCGCCACAATTTCGCCGCAAAGCGTTCTGCGGCTGCGCCGTGCCGATCTTGTCAATCGATAAAGTAGAGATTACCTTTTCGATCATGGCCGGAACGTAGACCGAGTCGACTGGTCCCATCCCCTTTAGCAGGAGACAGACCATGTCCGATTCCCGGCGCACACCGCTGATCCTGAACGTTCCGGGACTTGAGAACAGCGGCCCGGCGCATTGGCAGAGCGTCTGGGAAAGCGAATATGACGACATCGCCCGCGTCGACCTGGAAAGCTGGGATCGGCCCCATCGCAACGGCTGGGTGAACAAGCTCAACCTCGCGATCCGCGACGCGGGCCGCCCGGTGATCCTCGTCGCGCACAGCCTTGGCTGCCATGCAGTAGCCTGGTGGGCGGCGATGGAGCGGCCGGCCTATGGCGATCCGGTGGTCGGCGCGCTGCTCGTGGCGCCGCCGGAAATCGACCTGGCACCGATGGATGATCGCCTGAAGGCCTTCAGCCCGTCACCCAAGGCGCCGCTGCCGTTCCCCTCGATCGTCGTTGCCAGCCATGACGATCCCTACATCCAGTTCCACCGGGGGCGCCGACTGGCGCAATTCTGGGGCAGCCGCTTCGCCGATGCCGGCCATGTCGGGCATATCAACGCGCAGTCGGGCCTGGGGACGTGGAGCTTTGGCCAGTTTCTTCTGCGCAAGCTCATCGGCACGGTGGAAAGGCTGGAGACGGCGCATGCCGACCCGCAACCGGTGCCGGTCGAGGGACGCCGGCGCTCCATCGATCTGGGCGTCTGATCGG
>JAFKLU010000182.1 GCA_017304105.1 Sphingomonadales bacterium | reverse complement strand
ATCGGCGGCGGCGAAGGTGTAGCCCGAGGTCTTGTAGCGCTTGTCCGTCAGATTCTTACCATAGACGCCGAGCGTCCAGCGCCGCTCGGGCGCCGTGTAGACGATGCTGGCATCCCACAGCGCATAGTTCTTCTGGTCGATGTAAGGGTTCGGGATCTCGAACTGGTAGGTCTTGCCGCGCCAGGAGACGGTGGTGCTGAGATCAAGATCGCCCGCGCCGACCGGGGTCGAATAGGCGAGCGTGCCGCTGGCCGTCCACCTCGGGGTGTTCTGCACCTTGCGGTATGGTGCGACATCCACCGGGCCGGTGCCGATCTGGGTGATATATTCCCGATACTTGGCATCGATGTAGCCAAGCGAGCCGGAGAAGTTCAGGCGATCGCCATCGGCCAGCAGGCTGCGTGCGATGCGCAGATTGCCCTCCGCCTCGATGCCCTGATAGCGCGCCTTGCCCGCATTGGTGATGATGCCGCAGAAGGTCGGAATGCCGCCCACGGTGCAACCGGCCGAGCCGGGGATCTGCACGTCCTTGTAATCCATGCGGAAGGCGGCGAGCGCCAGATAGAGCGCGCCGTCGAACAGATTGCCCTTGTAGCCGACCTCGTAGCTGTCGACCGTCTCCGGGCGGAAGCTGAGATAAGCGGCGATCTCCGCATCGCTCGGGATTCTGCTCGCATTCGTGGTGGGCGCATTCACGGCCACGCCGCGCGGATCGAACCCGCCGCCCTTGAAGCCCTGCGAGAAGCTGGCGAAGATATTGTGATCGCGCGTCGGCTGGAAGCTCAGGGAGACGCGCGGCGTAAACTTGTTGAAGTCGCGCTCGCCCCGGAAATTGGTGCTCGGCGCGCCGAACGCCACGCCCGCGCCGCCAAAGACCGGCGAGCCGCCGCCCAGATAATTCTGCCGCAGGATGCGCGCGCCGCGCTTGTCCCACGTGTAGCGGCCACCGACCGACAGGCTGAGCTGATCGGTGAGCTTGTAGGTGAAGTCTCCGAAGATCGCGAAGGTCTGCGTCGTCACGTCCGCCTCGGTGAAGGCGGTGAGGCCGGCAAGCGCGGTGAACAGGCGCACGTCGAACTGCGTGTCCGCCTTGGCATCGAGATAATAGCCGCCGATGAGGCCGGTGAGCGGGCCGCCATTATCATAGAGAAGCTGCAATTCCTGGCTGAACTGCTCATTGCGATAATAAGCTGGCACATCGAGATCGACCGCGGGCAGCGCGTCGAAATCGATGGGCGAAGCGCTGTCATCCTTGCGCCAGCCGGTGATCGAGCGGGCGGTGAAGCCACCGCCCAGCTCCATCGTCGCATTGGCCGAGAGGCCGTAAGCCTCCACATATTGCTTGGGATCGACAAGGCCGCCGCGCGTATCGAACACGTCGCCGAGCACCGGCGCGCCGGAGACGAGACCGGTGGTGAGACGATGGCCGCCGCGCGCCTTGCTGTTGTCCTTGGTATAGTCGCCCGAGATGCGCAGCAGCACCGGCTCGCCATAGCCGCCCAGCTCCAGCGTGCCGCGCGCCGCCCAGACGTCCTTGTTATAGTTGTCCTGTCCCGTCGTCAGGTTCGTGCCGAAGCCGCCGCGCGAGAGCCGCGCGAGCGAACCGCCGACGCGCACGATGTCGCCAATGGGCGCGGAGACGGTGACGATCCCGTCAGCCTGATCGTAGCTGCCATAGGTGCCCTTGACCTTGAGCGAGAACTCCTGCGGGAGCTGCTTGGTCACATATTTGACCGCGCCGCCGATCGTATTGCGGCCGTACAGCGTGCCCTGCGGCCCGCGCAGCACCTCGATGCGCTCGACATCATAGATATCCAGCACGGCCGCCTGCGGACGGTTGAGGTAGACGTCGTCCAGATAGATGCCCACGCCCTGCTCGAAACCGGATACCGGATCCTGCTGGCCGATGCCGCGGATGAAGGCCGAGAGCGTCGAGTTCGTCCCGCGCGAGGTTTCCAGCGTGACGTTGGGCACCACGGCGGCAATGTCGGTCACGTCGAGCGCGCCGCGCTTGTCGAGCTCGGCGCCGCTGAAGGTGGAAACCGCGATCGGCACATCGACCAGTCGCTCCTCGCGGCGGCGGGCGGTCACGATGATCGCGCCGGCATCTTCGTCGCCTTCAGCTGCCTGCGGCGCCGCAGCTTCCTGCGCATGCACGGCCGATCCGACCGTCAGGCCGGTGGTCGCCAGCATGGCGGTAAGGACGAAATTCGCGCTGGTCTTGAGGAAATGAGCCTGGCCCATGACTGATCGCTCTCCTGTTTAAACGGCTTGTCGAACGACGACTAATATTGAGACATGAACCAACTTTCAACATGGCATGTTTGCCACGGCAACTTTCAGCCGTTACCTGTGGCAAAATGACCAAGGCCGACGCCTCCCCTCCCCCCGCGACGATCAAGGAACCGCGCACCGAACGCGGCCGGCGCACGCTGCGCAAGCTGCTCGATGCCGCCGCGATCGAATTTGGCGAAAAGGGTTTTCATGAAGCGTCGATCACCGGCATCACCGGCCGGGCCGGGACCGCGCTCGGCAGCTTCTATACCTATTTCGATTCCAAGGATGCGATCTTCCGCGCGCTGGTGAGCGATCTCAGCAACCGGGTGCGCGTGACTGCGGCGCAGGCGCTGGATGTCGAAATGTCACCGCTCGAAACGGAACGCCGCGCCCTCGCCGCCTTCCTCAGCTTCGCGCGCGAGCACAAGGAAATCTACCGGATCATCGATGAATCGGAGTTCGTCGATCCCGCGAGCCACCGCCGCCACTATCAATCGACGGCCCTGCGCATCCTGGAGCGCCTGCAAAACGGCGCGAAGCTCGGTGTCTTTCGCGAGGGGCTGCGCGAGGAACATGCCTGGGCGATCATGGGCATGAACGTGTTTCTGGGCCTGCGCTACAGCATCTGGTCCGAGGAGCAGTCAGTCGACGAGGTGGCCGAACTCGCCAATTCGATCCTCAGGGACGGCATCACGGCGCGAAAAGACGATCCGGCGGATAGCGCGCGCACCGCATCTTCGGACAGCGAGCCAGCCTAGCCAAAAAGCGGATCAGGGAGCATCCGGGCCAAAGTCACCGACCAGGCCCCTTCGGTTCGTCCTGGACTGAATGTCGATACAGTCCAGCCCCCTCCCCTGAAGCGGCGAGACGATTGCGATCACCCCCGACAACATCTCGTGCCGCTTTGTGCAAGCGGGCAGTCCTTGGGCAAGCGCAGGGTTTTGGCGAGGTCTGGCTCAGGAAGTTTTCGGCATGCTAGTCAGGCGGGACGCAGGAGAGGGGAGCCCAACGCCATGATGACCTGGTACAAGGAAGCGGACAGGAAGACGCGGCGCGTCTTCTGGACGTGCAGCGCCGGCTGGGCGATGGATTCGGCGGACGGCGTCGTCTACTCCTTCCTCATCCCGCTGCTCATGGTGAGCCTGGGTCTCACGCTGACGGAAGCGACCAGCATCGCCAGCGCGAACTTCTTCGCCGCGGCCATCGGCGGCTGGCTCGGCGGCTGGCTGTGCGACCGGTTCGGCCGCGCGCGCATCCTGCAGATCACCATCGCCTGGTTCTCCTTCTTCGCCTTCCTCTCCGGCTTCGCGCAGAATTACGAGCAGATGCTGGTCATCCGCGTGTTGCAGGGCCTCGGCTTCGGTGCGGAATGGGCCGTGGGCGCAGTGCTGCTCGGCGAGATGATCAACCCCAAACATCGTGGCAAGGCACTCGGCACGGTGCAAAGCGGTGCGGCCATCGGCACGGGGCTGGCAGCCTTGCTGGCCGGGCCTTTCGCGTCGATGTTCGATCCCGATCTGGGCTGGCGCATCGTGTTCTGGATGGGCATCGCGCCTGCCATCCTGATCCTGTTCGTGCGGCGCGAATCCGACGACAGCGAGATTTTCAAGGCGGCCGCTAAGCGCAACCGCGAACTCGGCCGGCGGACCAGCATGGCGGACATCTTCAAGCCCAATGTGGTCAGGATCACCATCCTCGCCGCCTTGCTCTCGCTCGGCGTCCAGAGCGCGGCTTATTCGATCAGCAATTTCCTCACCGTGTTTCTCACGTCCGAGCGGGGCCTGCCGATCGGCACTGCGGGCATGTGCGTGCTGTTCAACAGCGCGGGCGGCTTCTTCGGCTTCCTGACCAACGCCTATATCAGTGACAGCATCGGGCGACGGATGGTGTTCCGCCTGTTCGGCGTCGGCTTCCTGCTGTCCGCCTCCTTCTACCTGTTCGGCCCGCTGGGATCGAACGTGCCCGCGCTGATGGCGGTGGGCTTCGTCTATGGCTTTTTCCAGTTCGGCTCCTACGCCTCGTTCGGCCCCTATTTCACGGAGCTCTTCCCCACCGAAGTGCGCGGCACCGGCCAGGCCTTCGCCTATAATTTCGGCCGGGCAGCGAGCGCGCTGTTCTTTACCGGCGTGGCGCTGGTGGCGGCGCAGGGCGTGGTGCTGAGCACCGCCATGGCCATGTTCGCGCTCGGCGCGACGTGCTGCTCGATCTTCGCCACCTTCCTGCTGCCCGAGACGGCGGGCCGCAAGCTGATCGGCCTTGATGAGCTTGACAGTAAGGCTGCCGCTGAAGGCAAGTCAGTCGCGAGCGGAGTGGCTACGGAGGGCTGATCGCCGCTGACGGGCGGCAATGAGAGGGCCTGATGACCAATTCCGCCACGCCGTTCGCCGCAAGCTTGCCGAAGCGCCGCCCTTCGATGGCGCCAGGACGCATGGCGGGCAGCCGGCAAGCTCGATTTGGGCTGCGGTCCGTGTTCATCGCTCTGGTCCTGCTTGGCGCCGCTCCATTGCTTCCCCAGCCGGCTTTGGCTCAGACAGAGGCCCCGCAGGCGCAGCTCGCGCGTGTCGCCGAGCAGGTTCGCCGCGCGGAGGCGGTGCGCGACATCAAGCGGCTTCAGGCCGCTTATGCGCAGTATCTCGCCATGGGCCTGTGGCGCGAGGCAGCCGCGCTCTTCTCCTCGGATGGGGCCTATGGCGAGGGCGCCCGGCGCATTGTCGGCAGTGATGCCATTGCGGCCTATCTCAAGCAGAAATTCGGCGGCGGCGCGGACGGCGTGCCGCAAGGGCGGCTCTACGCCGATTTCGTCTTCTCCCCGGTGGTGACGCTCTCGCCGGACGGGACGAAGGGCAAGGGCCGGTGGCACGGCTTCGCCATCGATGCGCAATATGGCGACACGGCCGAATGGGCCGGCTCCATCCACGAGAATGTCTATGTGCTGGAGGACGGCAAGTGGAAGATCCAGCTGCTCCAGCCCTATGCGCTGTTTGCCGGCCCCTATGACACCGGCTGGAAGAATGCCGATCCGGTGCTGCGCGCGGTGCCCTATCATTTCAG
>JAFKLU010000181.1 GCA_017304105.1 Sphingomonadales bacterium | reverse complement strand
GGCCCGGCGTGCACGGGCGCGCTTTCGCCGGTCAGCAGCGAGAGGTCGAAGCGGCTCTCGCCCTGCTCGATGATCCCGTCCGCCGCGAGCCGCTCGCCCGCCGCGATCATCAGCCGGTCGCCGACTTGCAGCGCGTCCGCGCTCACCCACGCGCTGGCGCCGTCCGCCTCCAGCCGCATGGCGCCCGGCGCGGTGCGGCGCACCAGCGCCTCCGCGCCGCTCGCCGCGCGGCCGCGCATCATCTCGTCCAGCACCCGGCCGGCCAGCAGGAAGGCAAGCAGCATGAGCGCGCCGTCGAACCAGGCATGCGGCCCGCCGATGATCGTCTCATACAGGCTCATGCCCGTGGCGAGCGAGACGCCGATGGTGATCGGCACGTCCATGTTGGTCGTGCCCACCCGCAGCGCGCGGAAGGCGGAGGTGAAGAAGGGGCGCCCGGCATACGCTACCGCGGGCACTGCGATCAGCGCCGAAATCCAGTGGAAGAGATTGCGCGCATTCCCGTCCGCCCCGGACCAGACGGAGACGGAGAGCAGCATCACGTTCATCGCCGCGAAGCCCGCCACGCCCAGCGCGCGGATCAGCCGCTTGAGCGCGGCGCTGCGTTCCACGGCAGCCTCGTTCAGCAGCGGCTGCGCCTCGAAGCCGATCGCGTCGAACGCGCGCAGCAGGTCCGGCTCGGTGAGCGCCGTCGCGTGCGTGACCGCCACCGTCTTGGCCGAGAAGTTGACGCGGGCGGCGCGGATGCCCGGCTGGCGCGGCAGCATGTTCTCGATCTTGGCGATGCAGCCGGCGCAATGCATGTCCGGCACGGCGAAGCGCGTCTCGACCGGGCCCTTCGTCCAGTCCCCGTCGGGCGCGACGTAGGTCATGGGAGGTCGACGATGCGCTTGAGCTGCCGGCCATGGGCGGTGGCGTGCAGATGCACGATCCAGCGCCCGGCGGGCAGGGCCTGCACGCTCTCGTAACGCCCGTCGCCGAGCGCGCGGAACGCCAGCGCCTGCTCCGGCGCGCGGCCGAGCGGGTGGCGCACGAGCGCGTCGATCCGCGCCTCAGGCATGGCCTGCCCGGCGCTGGTCAGCGTCACCGCCACATGGTTGTCCGCCGTGCGTGCGCCCTCCAGCGCCCAGCCCAGCGCCTTCTCCGCGCGCGCCTTCTCCAGCCAGCCGTTGAACTTCTGGCTGGCGACATAGCTGTTATCGACCACCAGCCCGCCAAAGGTGGCGCTGGCGAAATAGGCCATGGTGAAGTTGACCGCGATGACCACCCCGAAAAAGGCAACGAGGATGGCGGCGATGTGCCGTCCGGTGAAAGTGCGCGTCATTGTCCAACCTCCGGCCGCACGAAGCTCTCGTCATCCTGCGCTTTTTCCTTGGCGCTGTCACCTGCCTGCACGGCGAAGACGAAGTCCTCGCGGGCGGGCCCCTGCGCGGGGGCGACGACATAGATGCGCTCCTTGAGCACCTGGTCGGCCGGCACATCGAGCCGCAGGCTGCGGGCCGCCTGTGCCCGCGTCTCGCTCTCCCGCCACATCGCGCCGCCGGGCAGGCCCTCCAGCGTGATGGTCATGGTGCGCGGGCGGCTCTGCATGTTGCGCAGCTTGACGAGGTAGGCATTGCGGATCGAGCCGTCGGAGAGGCGGACGAACACGGGGTTGCGGTCCGCATTGGCGGCGATGTCGACGCGGGTGCGGGTGCCGAGCGCGAAGAGCATGGCAAGGCCGATGGCGCACCACAGGCCGAAGTAGATGAGCGTGCGGGGCCGCAGCAGGCGCTTGATCACCGGCACCGGCTGCTCGCCGCGCATCTCCAGCTCGCAGTCGATCTCGGTCGCATAGTCGATCAGTCCGCGCGGACGCCCGATCTGGCCCATCACCCGGTCGCACGCGTCGATGCAGAGCGCGCAGGTGATGCAGCCGATCTGCGGGCCCTGGCGGATGTCGATGCCCGTCGGGCAGACCTGCACGCACTGCAGACAGTCGATGCAGTCGCCGAATTTCGCCTCGCTGCCCGGCGCGGCTTCCTCGCTGGCCTTCTTCAGGCCATGGGTGCGCGGCTCGCCCCGCCAGTGCTTGTAGGTGACGATGAGCGACTTCTCGTCCGTCATCGCCGTCTGGATGCGCGGCCAGGGGCACATGTAGATGCACACCTGCTCGCGCATGAAGCCGCCGAAGATGAAGGTGGTCATGGTGAGCACGAAGGTGGTGCCATAGGCGACCATCGGCGCCGTGCCGGTCCAGAAGGCCCGCTGGAGCGTCGGCGCATCGGCGAAGTAGAAGATCCACGCGCCGCCGGTCAGGAAGGCGATGGCGAGCCAGATCGCCCATTTGCGCAGGCGCTTCCACAGCTTGCTGATGGTCCAGGGTGCCCGTTCGAGCCGGATCTGGGCATTACGGTCGCCATCCAGAAAGCGCTCGACATGCTGGAAGAGGTCGGTCCACACCGTCTGCGGGCAGGTATAGCCGCACCAGGCGCGGCCCACGGCCGATGTGACGAGGAACAGGCCGATGCCCGCCATGATGAGCAGGCCCGCCACATAATAGAATTCGTGCGGCCAGATCTCGATCGAGAACATGTAGAAGCGGCGATTGGCGAGATCGACCAGCACCGCCTGATCGGGCGCGTGCGGCCCGCGGTCCCATCGGATCCAGGGCGTGATCCAGTAGATCGCCAGCGTCACCGCCATCACGAGCCACTTGAACCGCCGGAAGGGGCCGTCAATCTGCTTGGGGAAGACCGCCTTGCGCTTCTCGTAGAGCTTCTGCGGCGGGGTGGCGATGTCGTTCACAGGGGACATTGGCAGCGTCCGTTTGGTTCGGTCCTGTTCGTCCGTAGCCCGTCCGGGCGCGCGGCGCATTGAGCCAGATCAAAACCGAAGGATTTCCCCTGAAAGGGGCTGGGGTGGGCGCTGGCTAGGCAGCGCTCGGGGTGCGAATGAGGGCGGTCGTCCGCATGGCCCCGGCCCATCCCCGCAAGGGGAGCGGCCGGGGCCGTGCGCCGTTTACTGGGCCGCCGCCGGGGCTGCCGGAGCCCCAGCCGCCGGGGCTGCGCCAGCCGCCGCCGGAGCCGCAGCCCCGGTCGCGGCATCGGCCGCCGCAGCCGGCTGCGCCGCCGGTGCGAGGCCGGGCGTCGCCTCGCCGCCGCCCAGCGAGTGGACATAGGCGGCCAGCATCTTGATCGTCACCGGATCGAGCACATGGCTCCAGGCCGGCATCACGCCCCTGCGGCTGTCGGTGACGGTGCGGGTCAGCGTCTCGCGGTCGCCGCCATAGAGCCAGATGCCGTCCGTCAGGTTCGGCGCGCCGAACTCGCGCATGCCCTTGCCCTGCGGGCCGTGGCAGACGGCGCAATTGGCCTCGAACAGGGCCGCGCCGCGCCGGGAGGAGGCGCTCGCCTTCTCCTGGCCGCTGATCGCGCGGATATGGCTGACCACGTCCTGCACCTGCGTCGCGGTGAGGATGCCGTCCCGGCCGAAGGCCGGCATCAGGCTGGTGCGGGTCTCCGCCACGTCCGGGTTCCGCACGCCGTGGGTGATCGTATATTCGATGGACTGCAGGTCACCGCCCCACAGCCAGTCGTCATCGTTGAGGTTGGGATAGCCCGCCGATCCGGCCGCACCGGAGCCGTGGCACTGCACGCAATGCACCTTGAACGCCGCGCTGCCGCCCTGAATGGCCGCCTGCATGAGGTCCGGCCGGGCCGCGAGCTGCTCGATCGGCGTGGCGGCGATGGCGGAAAGGATCGGCGCCCGGCGCGCGGCCTCGGCCTGCATCGTCTTGCTCAGCTCGCCCCGGCTGGACCAGCCGAACACGCCCTTGGTGGCGCTGGTCAGCCCCGGCAGCGCCGGATAGACCACCACATAGGCGAGGGCGAAGACGATGGTCGCGTAGAAGGTGAGCACCCACCAGCGCGGCATCGGGGTGTCCAGCTCCTCGATGCCGTCCCATTCATGGCCGACGGTCTGCGTGCCGGTCGGCGCGTCGATGCGCTTCTTGTCAGTCATGGGTCCGCTCCTTGTCGCGGGCTTGGCCTTCGCCATCTTCCGTGAAGATCATGTTGGCGGCGGCGTCATTGTGGCGGCGCGAGCCGGGACGGAAGGCCCAGCCGACCAGCACGAGATAGACGAGCAGCATGGCGGCGAGGCCATAGCTGTCGGCGAGGTGCCGCAGGTCATTGTAGCTCATCGCTGGACCTCCTGCGGGGCGGCGCTCTCCAGATCGACGAGTGTGCCGAGCATCTGGAGATAGGCGACGAGCGCGTCCATCTCGGTCAGGCGGGAGGGGTTGCCGTCAAAGTCGCGCGCCTGCGCCTTTGGGTAGCGCTTGAGCAGGTCGGCGGTATCCGCATCGGGGTCCGCCTGGGCGGCGAGGTCCGCATTGGCGAACTCGATGTCCTTGACCGTGTAGGGCACGCCAACCCGCGTCAGCGCCTTCAGGTGCCCGGACATGTCGCCGGCCTTCAGTTCGCGGTCGGCCAGGAAGGCATAGCCGGGCATGATCGATTCCGGCACCACAGAGCGCGGGTCCTTGAGGTGCTGGACATGCCATTCGTCCGAATAGCGCTTGCCCACGCGCGCCAGGTCCGGCCCGGTGCGCTTGGAGCCCCACTGGAAGGGATGGTCGAACATGCTCTCGGCGGCGAGGCTGTAGTGCCCATAGCGCTCGACCTCGTCCCGGAAGGGGCGGATCATCTGGCTGTGGCAGTTGTAGCAGCCCTCGCGCATGTAGATGTTGCGCCCGGCGAGTTCGAGCGGCGTGTAGGGCCGCATGCCCTCCACCTTCTCGATCGTGTTGTCGATCCAGAAGAGCGGCGCGATCTCGACGATGCCGCCCACGGTGACCACGGCAAAGGCCGCCGCGGCCAGGAGCGTCACGTTGCGCTCCAGTTTCTTGTGCTTTTCCGCAAAGCTGGTCATGGCTTTTCGTCCTTATTCGGCGGGCGTTGCGTGCGGCTGGGCGGCGACGGGGCGATCCTTGGCGGGATCGAAGGCCGCATCGGTCATCGGGGCTTCCTCGCGCAGGTCACCACGGATGGTGCGCCAGACGTTGATCGTCATGATGACCGCGCCGCTCAGGTAAAGCAGGCCGCCAAAGGCGCGCAGCACGTACATGGGATGCATGGCCGCCACGGTGTCCGAGAAGGCATAGACGAGGTACCCGTCCGCCCCATATTCCCGCCACATCAGGCCCTGCATGATGCCGGCGACCCACATGGCGGCGGCGTAAAAGACGATCCCCACGGTCGCGAGCCAGAAGTGCCAGTTGACCATGCGCAGCGAATAGAGCCGGGTGCGGCCCCACAGGCGCGGGGTCAGGTAATAGATCGTCGCGAAGGTGATCATGCCGTTCCAGCCGAGCGCGCCGGAGTGCACGTGGCCGATGGTCCAGTCCGTATAGTGCGACAG
>JAFKLU010000180.1 GCA_017304105.1 Sphingomonadales bacterium | reverse complement strand
ATAAGCGGCGTTGTGCGCGTGAATGTAGGCAATCTCCCCGTGCGCGAACAGAGCGCGGATCGCCGAATCGGCCTCGCCGGGCGCGGCGAGCGTTGCCCCCCGCAACATACCGCCCGCGTCGAAGCCGTGCAGCGCCAGTGCTCGCCCTTCGAACACCGGCGGGGTGGCGTCCACATAGGGCGTCGCCTCCTGCGCCTGCGCCCGCACATAGATGGCGTAGCCGCTGCGAAAGGGCGTGGCGACATCGTGACTCACATAGTGCAGCAGGATCAGCTCCTCGCCCGCCTTCGCGTCGACGAGGCTGACCCGGCAGGGGAAGCCCCGGTCGGCATCGGCTCGCCGCCGCAGCGCGCCGAGCGCCGCCAGCGCCGCATCGTCCATCTCGAACAGCGGCGCGAACGGTGCCACCGGAAGGCCGGAAATAACGTAGCTCATCGGGATCATCCTCATGCGATCGGGTCCAGGTCCCTCCATGCCGCGCCGGCCCGCGCGGCGCTTCCCGCGCCTTGCGCTCAAAGCGATCGGTCGGCGGATCGTCCCGCCGCCCGAGAGACGCGCCTTGTCGGCAGGGCCTGCGCCCGGCTAAAGGACGCCCCCATGATCTTTCCCCGCCTCGCCAGGCTGCTTCTTCTCGCCCTGATGCTGATCGCGCCCATCGCGGCCCGAGCCGACGTTCAGGACATCGCCGCCGCCTCGCGCAGCGTGGTGCGCGTCGCTCTCGTCGCGACGGACGGGGAGAACGCCTATTTCGTCGGCCATGGCAGCGGTGTCGTCATCGCGCCGGGACGGGTGCTCACCAATGCGCATGTGGTCGAACTGACCCGCACCGAGCCTAATATCGTCATCGGCATCATCCCGGCCGAGGGCACGAAAAGCTATGGCGGCAAGGTCATTGCCTATTCGCCGGGCAACGACCTTGCCCTCATCGCCGTGGAAGGCGTGGACTCGCAGCTTCCGGTCGCCACCTTCTTCGCGGGCGCACCGGTCGATGGCCAGCAGGTGACGGCAATCGGCTATCCCGGCTCGGTCGACCGGGCGCAGGGCATGGACATCAACGATATCATCCACCCGATGACGCCGGTGCGCACCAGCGGCACCGTCTCGGGCGGGCGCGCGTCCAAGCAGTTCGACACGGTGCTGCACACAGCGCCTCTCGCCTCGGGCAACAGCGGCGGACCGCTGGTCGACGAATGCGGCCGCGTCCTCGGCATCAACAGCTTCGGCTCGCTATCGGATGGGAGCGATGCCGAATATGGCTTTGCCGTCTCCAACCGGGAGATTGCGAGCTTCCTGCGTCAGGCGGGCGTGCAGGTGCAGCGCTCCAACGAACAGTGCCGGTCCATGGCGGAGATCGAGGCCGCGCAGCGCGTGGCCGACGAGCGCGCCCGGGCGGAGGCGGCCAAGCAGGCCGGCGAGGCGCAGATGGCGCAGCGCGAGCGCGCGATCGAGGCGCGCGAGCAGGCCCAGCAGGCCGTCATCGCCAAGCGCGAGAACATGATGGCGATCGCCGCGCTGCTGCTCGCGCTCGGCGCGGTCGCGGGCGGCGCGGCGGTGCTCGGCCAGTCCAAGGGCAGGGACCAGCACGCCCGCCGATATGGCATCGCCGCCGGCGTTCTCCTGCTCGCCGCGGTCCTCACCTTTGCACTGCGGCCGAGCTTCGGCACCATCGATGAGGAAGCGGCCGACGCGCAGAACGCCGGCAACATGGCCGAAGGGCCGGCGGCGGAGGGCGAGGGCGAGCGCCTGTGCCGCCTCGATCCCTCGCTCAGCCGCGTCACCGTCTCGGACACGCAGGACGTACCCTTCACCTGGAGCGCAAGGGGCTGTCTCAACGGCCAGACCCAGTTCGTGAAGGACCAGGATGGCTGGACCCGTATCCTCGTGCCCGCTGATGAGGCCTCCATCTCGGTGCGCCAGTTCGATCCGCTGATCGGCCGCTACCGCACGGACAAATATCTGGTCGATGCCGACACGGCGGAGAAGGCGCGCACCCTGCGAGAGCATCTCGGCTGGTCGGGCTGTACGGTGGATCCGGAGCGGCTGGCCGCGCTCGCTTCCCTGCAGCAGGAGCTGCGCGCCCTGCTGCCTGCCCAGCCCAATGAGCGGCTGGTCTATCGCTGCGAGGCGGGCGGGGCGAAGCCGCAACCCACGGAGCGGTAACGTCCGGCGAGCTCTGCCGGAAAGTCAGAAATCCCTCACGCCGCCGCCTTGAGATTGACGCGCAGCGCCGAGAATTCGCGGTTCAGGTCCGCGATCTGCCCGGCGATGCGGTCCGCTGTGCACAGCAATTGCCGCGCCGCGTCGACCAGATCGGACGAGCCCGCCCATGCATCCTGCGCGGCGGCGTGGATCTCGCGCATGTCCGCGCGCGTGTCGGAGATGGAGGCGGCCATGCGCTTGCTGGCGCTCTCCTGATGGCCCGCCAGCGCATCGACCGAATCGGCCTGCTGGCCGACGCCCGAGGCCAGCTCCTGCACCAGTGAGGCGCTGGAGAGGAAATCGGCGGCGGTCTGGTTGATGAGCACGAGCTGGCGGCCGATATCGCTCGCCGCCTGGCTGGAGCTTACCGCCAGTGACTTGATCTCCCGCGCCACCACCGCGAAGCCGAGGCCCGCCTCGCCGGAGCGATGCGCCTCGATATTGGCGTTGACCGAGAGGAGATTGGTCTGCGCGGCGAGCCCCTTGATGAGATCGAGCGCCTGCGCGATGCCGCTCACCAGCGTCGAGAGCGCCTGCGCATGGGCCCGGTTGCGGCCGGATTGCTCGACCATCTCGCTGCTGTGGGTGCGCGTGGTCGCCGCGCTTGCGCGCACGTCCGCGACGAGGCCGAGCAGGCCGATGCTCTCCTGTTGCACGATCTCCACGCGATTGGCGGCTGCATCGAGCGCCTGCGCCACCGCATCGCTCCGGTCGCGCGACTGGGTGGACTGGCTGGCGAGTCGCGTCGCCATGTCGCGCATCGTGGTGGAGGCGTCGGAAAGGGCGGTGACGAGCTGCGAGAGCACGGCGTCGAAGCGGCCGACGTGCGAATCGAGCTGCATGGCCCGCTGCTGCATGGCGCGCGCCTCGGCCTGCTCATGCTGGCGCAGCGCTTCCTCGGCGCGCCGGCGCTCGCGGCGGGCCTGCTCGCCAAGGCGCTCGCTCGCCTGCGCCTGAGCCAGCGCCTGCGCGATGGCGCCGATCTCGTCGCGCCGCGCAAGGCCCGGCACCGGCCCGTCCCGGTCTTCGCCCTGCACATGCCGGGCAATGGCGCCGAGCGGCTTGATGAGGCGCGAGTCGGCGAGCCGGGCGATGACCATGCCGCCCAGGATCGCGCCGATCGTCACCAGCAGAAGCAGCAGCTCGGCGGCGAAATTCACCCAGCGCAGCACCAGCCGGTCCTGCGTGGCCGTGGCGCGAAGGTCGTTCGTCGCCTGTCCGATACGGCGCAGCAGCGGGTCGACGCCGCCGTAGAACTGGCCGGATAGGAAGAAGTCGAGCCGGTCGTGGTCGCCCGCGTCCAGCAGTCGCTGCAGCCGGGTGATCGCCGCATCGGCATCGGGGCGCAGATTGCCGAACTGGGCGGCGATGTCCGGCGTGGCGGTTTCCAGTTCGCTCCAGTCGCGGCGCAGCTGGGCCTGAATGTCGCGCAGGGCCGTGCCGCCGCCGGTCGCGTCGATCGTCCCGATCCGCACCTTGTCGGCAATTGCCCAGCTCGTCTGATAGGCAGAGGCGATCGTCTGGAGCTGGCTCATCGGCGCGATGCGCTGCTCCACGAGCCGGGCCGTGATCATCCGGTTGACGGTGAGCGTGGCGAACTGGGCGACGATCAGCAGGCCAAGCAGCAGGCCCGCCGCGAGCAGCAGCCGTCCGAGCTGCACGGAAATGGAGGCGCTCCCCGGCCGGGCGAGGCGATCGAGCAGCTTTGGCTTCCAGCGCAGCGGCGATGGCATGGCGGTCCGATTCTCATTGGGCCCGATCGGGCCGGTGAAGCAATTGCGCCTGCCGGATAGTGAAGGAGCCGTTCATGAAAGGTTATCGCGGCCAAGAAATCTATGTAATATCAATGTCATAAATCTGTAACATGAGCGCCTGACCGGCAGCTTGGACGCGGATGCTCGCCCGCGCCCCTGCTTCGCCCGATCCGGGCCGCAGCGCGCCGCGCTCGCGCAGGGGCGCGGCCTGCCTGCGCATTTCGCGCCACCCGCGATCGCCCGTCCCTCGCGGCTTGCATCCTCGGGCGACCCCTGCTAACCGCCCGGCGTGTCAAGGGGGGCGGCCGCGCTGTCTCCCCTGTTTTGGCGCATTCAATTCGACGCTTTCATTTCGACGACGAGAGGCAGTGGCGCGCGTGGAGAATTCCAGCGGTATTCAGGCTAGCTTGGCGGGGCGTTACGCCCTTGCGCTGTTCGAGCTGGCACGGGATGAAAAATCCCTCGATTCGGTCGCGGCCAGCCTTGCGACTCTCAAGGCGGCGCTTGCCGAGTCGGCCGATCTCAGGGCGCTGACCAGCAGCCCGCTGATCGCCCGTGAGGCAGCCGCGAAGGCGATCGCCGCCGTCGCCGCCACGCTGGCGCTCGATCCGCTCACCACCCGGACGCTGGGCGTGCTCGCGCACAACCGTCGCCTGTCGCAGATCCCGGCGGTGATTCGCGCGTTCAACACCCTGCTGTCCGCGCACAAGGGCGAGACGCGCGCCGAGGTCACCTCGGCCTTCCCGCTCACCAAGACGCAGCAGACGGCGCTCGCCAAGCAGCTCAAGGCCCGCACCGGCCGCGACATGGTGCTCGATCTCAACGTGGACCCGGACATCATGGGCGGCCTCATCGTGAAGATGGGCAGCCGGATGATCGACTCCTCGCTCCGCACCCGACTGAACAAGCTCGCCCAGGCGATGCGCGGCTGACGCGCCAAAGAATCCGATGAAAGGCTGAACATGGATATCAACGCCGCAGAAATCTCGAAGGTCATCAAGGACCAGATCGCCAATTTCGGCACCGAGGCGGAAGTCAGCGAAGTTGGCACCGTTCTTAATGTTGGCGACGGCATCGCCCGCATCCATGGCCTCGACAATGTCCAGGCCGGTGAGATGGTCGAGTTCGCCAATGGCGTGCAGGGCATGGCGCTCAACCTCGAAGCCGACAATGTCGGCGTCGTGATCTTCGGCTCGGACGCCGAGATCAAGGAAGGCGACACCGTCAAGCGCACCGGCACCATCGTGGACGTTCCCGTCGGCAAGGGCCTGCTCGGCCGCGTCGTGGACGGCCTCGGCAACCCGATCGACGGCAAGGGCCCGATCGTCGCCGAGAAGCGTTCGCGCGTGGAAGTGAAGGCGCCGGGCATCATCCCGCGGCAGTCGGTGAGCGAGCCCGTCCAGACCGGCCTCAAGGCCATTGACGCGCTCGTGCCCGTCGGCCGTGGCCAGCGCGAGCTGATCATTGGTGACCGTCAGACCGGCAAGACCGCCGTCGCGATCGATACCTTCATCAACCAGAAGGGCGTCAACGCCGGCGACGACGAGTCGAAGAAGCTGTACTGCATCTAC
>JAFKLU010000179.1 GCA_017304105.1 Sphingomonadales bacterium | reverse complement strand
TGCTGATCGGCCGTAATGCGCGCTTCCCGGAGGGGCGTTTCTCCGCTCTCGCCGGCTTCGTGGAGCCGGGCGAGACGATCGAGGAAGCGGTGCGCCGGGAGATATGGGAGGAATGCGGCGTGCGCTGCGGGCGGGTAGACTATCTGTTCAGCCAGCCCTGGCCGTTTCCCTCGCAGCTCATGATCGCCTGCATCGCGCAGGCGCAGGGCGACGCGCTGACGCTGGACGTGGACGAGATCGCCGAGGCGATCTGGGTAAGCCGCGAGGATGTCCGCGCCGCGCTCGCCGAGGAGCCGGGCGCGCGCTTCCTGCCGCCCTCCTCTGTGGCGGTGGCGCACCATATGCTGCGCTGGTGGCTGGGGGAGTGACGGCGGCGGAGTTCTCGGCCGCCGCGCTCGCCAATACCGCCAATGTCGCCTTGCTCGATCGCCTGCCCGCGCTCGGCCTGCCGCAATGCCATCTCGTCGCCGGTTGCCTGTTCCAGACGGTCTGGAACCTGCGCTCGGGCCGGGCACCGGACTGGGGCGTCCGCGATTATGACATCTTCTATTTCGACGATAGCGATCTCAGCTGGGAAGCCGAGGATGCGGTGATCCGGCAGGTCGGCGCGCTCGCCGCCGATCTCGGCATCCTCGTCGAGCCGCGCAATCAGGCGCGGGTGCATCTCTGGTATGGCGAACGCTTCGGCGAGGGCTATCCGCAGCTCAAATCGGCGCGGGACGGGATCGACCGTTATCTGGTCGAGTGCACCTGCGTCGGCATCGAGGTGGCGAGCAGGGCGGTCTATGCGCCTTATGGGCTCGACGAGATGGCGGCGGGCGTGCTGCGCATGAACCCGGCCAATCCGCGCCCCGCGCTGTTCCGGGCGAAGGCCCAGAGCTATCGGGCGCGGTGGGAGTGGCTGCGCGTGGTGGAGCCGCAAGGAGCGCGCTGACCGGGAGGGCGCGCGCTCTTGCCTCCCTCCCCGGCGGGAGAGGGAGGCGCGGAAGGCCGGGCGCTAGAACATCCCGTTCTGGTTGTTCGGCTCGGTCGGGACCGGCTGGTTCACGTCCCAATGCTCGGCGATCCGGCCGTTCTCGATGCGGAAGATGTCGACCGCAGCGACGCCGGGCGTGCCGGGCTCGAAGATGATGTGCACATGCGCGCAGACGAGATCGCCATCGGCGAGCATGCGCTTCACGATGTGGACGGCGTTCGGATATTTCTGCTTCGCGCGGTCGAGCATGGCCTTGAGGGATTCGGCGCCCGTGGGGATGCTCGGATTGTGCTGGATGTAGCCAGGGTCGAACAGCCCGTCGACGGCGCCGCTGTCGATCGGCCCCAGCACTTCCTCATAGACGCGCTCGACCAGGCGGATGTTCGCCAGTTCCTTCTCGGTGCGCATTTCGGTCTCCTCGATGATTGTGCGTGCTTCCGCCGCTGTTTTGCTGTCTCAGGCGCCCTCGGGGATGACCTGTTCTCCCGTCACCGGGTGCGGATAATGGAAGGGCAGCAGCCAGGTCTCGGGCCAGGGCGGATAGCGCGTTTCGACCAGCTCGTCCGGCCCGTTCGGGTCTTCGGGGTAGAGCTTCTGCGCGGAGAAGCCGCCCATCTCCGGCGCGTTGGCCCAGCCCTTGTCATATTCGGCGACCCAGGTGAGCTCATAGCCGAGGCGCTTGTATTTCCACACGCCGTCCTCGCGCACATAGTCGTTCTCATAGACGCCCGCTTCCCACCATTGCTGATAGGGCAGCCTGGGCGCGTCCGGCACGCCGGCGTGGGTTCCGCCGATGAGCAGCGCGCGGAAGCGGCCCTTCGCGCTGGCGCGGTCGTCCGCGATGGTGATCACGTCCTGCATCTGCATGACGTCGCACAGCAGGCCGCGCACCGGCCCGTTGCGGCCCTTGGTGAAGCGGGTGCGGATGCGGCCGAGATAGACGCGCTTGATGCTCTCCTTGCCCTTGTAGAGCCCGCCGAAGAAGGTCATCTCCGCATCCTGCGCGAAGAGATCGACAATCTCCTGATAGAGGCCCTTTTCCATGTAATAGCCGTAGCTGTGCTGGAGGGTGCAGATTGCGTTGATGTCCTTCAGCTTCTCCTGCTCGTGGCGTAGCTGGTCGATCTCCTGGCGCAGCGCGGCCATCTCGGCGGCAAGATGCTCGCTCATGCGGCGGCCTCCTTGAGGCTGGCGAGGGCGGCGTCGAGATCGTCCTGCATCTCGAAATAGCGGCCGGAAAGCGCATCGTAGCGCCCGCTCAGCAGATCGGCGACGCGCTGCCCGCAGGCGGCGAGATCGCCGGAGAAATCCCGCGTGGAGGCCTCACCGAGCCGATCGACCATGCCGGGCAGATGCGCCTTCGCCTCGGGCGAGGTCATCGTCTCGCGGGCCAGATCGGTGACGACGAAGCCGGGGTCGATCGCGAAGATGGCGAGGCCCGCGTCGGCATTTTCCATTGCCGCCACGTTGACGATGCGCACCTGCGCGGTCTTGCCCGTGATATAGGCGGACATGCCGCCCACGGTGGCATGGCTCGCCCTGGCCGAGACGATGACGGCCCGGCCCCTGCCATTCTCGCGCATCTTGGGGAGCAGGCGGGAGAGGTAAAGCATCGGCGCGAGCTGGTGCAGCTGCTGCGCCTGCCACCAGCGCGCTACGTCCATGCCGGCGACCGGGCCATAGGGCCAGCCCACGCCGGCATTGTTGACGAACTGGGTGATGGGGCCGAAGCGCGCCTGCGTCTCGCGGATGGAGCGCTCGACATCCGGCGCCTGCGTGACATCTGCGGCGATGGGGAGGGCGGTGCCGCCCGCCGCTGCGATTTCCGCCGCGACCGCCTCGACATCGCTCGCCGTGCGGGCGACCAGCGCGACTGCCGATCCCTGCCCCGCCAGCGTCAAGGCGATCGAGCGCCCGAAGCCTTTGCCTGCTCCGGTGACGAGCGCGACTTCTCCCTTGAAACTCATTCCTGTCCTCTCCTTTGGTTGACAATGGCTTCTGCCCGGCGGGCAGGGTGAAGGCAAGCGGGCGCGCCCAGACATTGCACCGCCCCATTGCCATCGCTACATCGCAGCCTCGTTTCACGAATTCCGGATCACCCTTCACATGCTCAGCCTCAACGAAGCTCTCGATCGCGCGCAATCGCTCGTCTCCGCAGCGCGCCGCGCGGGCGCGGATGCGGCGGACGCGGTCTATGGCTGCGATGCTTCCTCCGGCGTCACGGTGCGTCTGGGCGAGCTGGAGGATGTCGAGCGCTCGGAGTCCGAGCATATCGGCCTGCGCGTCTTCGTCGGCAGGCGCTCGGCGAGCGTCTCTTCTTCCGATCTGGCGCAACGCACGCTCGATACCCTTGTGGAGCGCGTCGTCGCCATGGCGAAGGAAGCACCCGAGGACCCCTATGCCGGCCTCGCGCCCGAGGACCGGCTGATGCGCAAGAAGCTGCCCGCCCTCGACATAGAGGATCATGAGGAGCCCGATCCGGCTCTGCTGCGCGCCCGTGCGCTGGAGGCGGAGGAATCGGCGCGCGCCGTCACCGGCGTCACCAACAGCGAGGGGGCGGGCGCGGGCTTCGGCCGGGCGCAGATGGCGCTCGCCACCAGCCACGGCTTCGCGGGGGCCTATGCCGGCACGAGTCACTCGATCTGGGCCAGCGTCATCGCCGGCGAGGGCGCGGGCATGCAGCGCGATTATGCCAGCAACAGCGCTCGCCATCTCGATGATCTGGAGGAGCCTGAGTCGGTCGGTGCGCGCGCCGGCGCCCGTGCGGTGGCGCGGCTCAACCCCAGCCGCATCGCCAGCGGCACCATGCCGGTGATCTTCGATCCGCGCATCGGCAACAGTCTGATCGGCCATCTGCTCGGCGCCATCACCGGCCCGTCCGTCACCCGCAAGGCAAGCTTCCTGCTCGACTGCCGGGGCGAGCGCATCCTGCCTGAAGGTCTCAGCATCATCGACGATCCGCTGCGTCCGCGCGGCCTGCGCTCGCGCCCGTTTGACGGCGAGGGCCTGCCGACCGCCGCCAGGCGCCTCATCGATGGCGGCGTGCTCGTCGACTGGCTGCTCGACAGCGCCTCGGCCCGCCAGCTCGGCCTCCAGCCGACGGGCCATGCCACGCGCGGCGGCGGCGCTCCGGGTGCGGGCGCGACCAACGTCCATCTCGAAGGCGGCACCGCGACCGCGCGCGAGCTGATGAGCGGCATCGCGCGCGGCCTCTACGTCACCGAGCTGATCGGCCACGGCGTCAATCCGGTGACCGGCGACTATAGCCGCGGCGCCTCCGGCTTTCTCATCGAGAACGGCTCTGTCGGTCATGCCGTCGCGGAGGTCACCATCGCGGGCAACCTGAAGGACATGTTCGCCCGGCTCGTGGCGGCGAACGACCTCCAGTTCCGCTACGCCATCAACGTGCCTACGCTGCGCATCGACGGGATGACCATTGCCGGCGAGTGACGACCTTCTCCTCGAGATACTCGCCATTGCTGATGCCGCCGGTGCCTGCGCCATGGGCCACTGGACGGCTGGCCAGCCGAGCGGCAACAGCTGGGAGAAAGCGCCCGGCGATCCGGTGAGCGAGGCCGATCTCGCCTGCGACGCGCTGCTGCGCGAGCGGCTGAGCGCGCTGCTGCCGCAAGCCGCCTGGCTCTCCGAGGAAAGCGCCGAGACGCCGGGGCGGAGCGACGCGCGCTTCGCCTGGCTCATCGACCCCATTGACGGCACGCGCGATTTCGTGCGCGGGCGGCCCGGTTGGGCGGTCTCGGTGGCGCTTGCCGAGCAAGGCGTGGTGCAGATGGGCGTGCTGATCGCCCCGGCGCGCGGCGAGCGCTGGTGGGCGGCGCGGGGCGGCGGCGCCTTCCGCAATGGCGAGCGGCTGCGGGTCGGTGCACATGCCACGCTGGCGGGCGCGCGCGGGCCGCTCGACAATCTGCGCGGGATCGACGCGCCCTATACGGTGGTGGCCAAGCCCAATGGCATCGCGCTGCGCATGGCGATGGTCGCCGCCAATGAGGCGGATCTGGTCGCGGGCCTGCGGCTGAGCGGCGAGTGGGACATTGCTGCCGCCGGCCTCATCGCGCAGGAAGCGGGCGCCCGCGTCACCGATGCGCTCGGCAAGCCGATCCTCTACAACAAGCCCGATGCGCGCGTCCCCGGCCTGCTCTGCGGCGTGCCCGCCGTGCACGAGGCGGCGCTGCCACGCCTGCGCGAACGCGCGCTGAAGCTGAGCGCGGGGGAATAGGGCCGTCACCCCCGCGAAAGCCGGGGTCTCGCGCGTTTGGGGCAAAGCGCGATCACGGCTGGCGCATGATGTCTCCGTCACAAGCATCGGGTGGGCACGAGACCCAATCGACGGAGTAACCATGACATACAAGTTCGCCATCGCCGCGCTGCTCGCGGCCACCGCCGCAAGCTCGGCCACGGCTCAGCTGCCGAGCGGCCTGCGCGCCGACATCCACTCCGGCTGGGATCGCCTGAGCGTGCATGAGCGCACCGACGTCGGCACCAGCGGGGCCACCACGCATCAGGGCGCGGACGGCGTGATCTATGGCGGCGAGATCGGCTATGATGTGCCGCTCGGTGCCTTCTCGCTGGGCGTCTATGGCGGGCTCGAAGGCGCC
>JAFKLU010000178.1 GCA_017304105.1 Sphingomonadales bacterium | reverse complement strand
CCCGGCAGGGCGCGGGCGCGCTCCTGCCAGGGCCGCGCGGCCTGTGTCATGAGTGTCTGGACCGGATGTGTGAAGAGCGGTGGGTTGCTGCCCTGAACCGGCTCGTATCTGTCGCTCAGAATGGCTTCGAGGTCGATCTCGCCGGCGTCCATCGCCGCCTCGACCTGCGCGACGATGCCCGCCACCGCCTCGATCGCGAAGCCGATATAGCGCGAATCCGGAATGTCGACGCCGCTCTCGGCCAGATATTGCAGCAGCATGTTGGTGTCGTCGCTCACGCCCGTCACGCGGGCCGAGAGGCGCTGCAGGCCGATCGCATTGTCGATTGAGGTATCGGCAAGCTCGGACAGGCCCGAGCGGATCTCCTCGATCGCGCCGAGGATCGAGTGGACATTGGCCGAGACCGCCTCGCTATTGCCCGAGAGGCCAAGGATGAGGTCGCGCAGCCGGTCGACCAGCGCGCCGATCTCGCCCGAGGCGCGATGGGCATCATTGGCCTTCTCGCTGCCACGCGTGATCTGCGCCAGCATCGCGCCGGCCTCGCTGGTGAGCTGGCGGATCGATCCCTCGATCTGCTGGGTGGCGAGCGCGGTCTCCTGCGCGAGCTTCTTCACCTCGCTCGCCACCACCGCGAAGCCGCGCCCGGCGTCGCCCGCTCGCGCAGCCTCGATAGCGGCATTGAGCGCGAGCAGATTGGTCTGGCTGGCGATCGCGCTGATCATCTGGCTGGTATGGCCGACGCTCGCCAGCGCCTCGTTGAAGCTGCCGAGGCCATGGTGGATGCGGCTGACCTGCTCGATGAGCTCGCGCACATTGTGTGAGGCGGAGGCGAGCTGCTGGCTGCTATCGTCGACCACGGCGCGGGCGCTGGCGGCCTGGACGCGGGCGGCATCCACCTTCTGCTCCACGGCGTCGCTGGACTGGGCGAGGCCGATGGCGGCATCCTCCAGCGTCTCCAGCATGGCCGCCTGATCGGTGACCCGGTCGGCCAGCTCGGCGATGTCCGCCTGCAGATCGAGCGTGCGCAGCCCCAGATCGCCGACATTATCGGCGACCTTGACGATCGTGGTTTCCAGCTTGGTCGTCTGAGGCACGGCTCTGTTCAGATCCCACTGCGTGTTCGATGCCTGTTTCGCTAAGTGAAAGCGGTTAACAGCCTATTGTGCACTGGTGTGCGTAAAATGCATCCACTGCGCTCACTTGCGCAGCTTGCATGAGGGGCTATCCTCGTCCGGGAGACGCCGGGCTTTGACGCGGCGCGAACAGAGGCGGAGGACCTGAATGATAGAGATAGAGACGGTTGCCGAGGGTCTCGAATTCCCGGAGGGGCCGGTCGCGCTCGCTGACGGGTCGGTGCTGGTCGTGGAAATGGCGCGGCAGGCGCTGAGCCGCGTGCTGCCCGATGGCCGCGTGGAGGTGGTGGCCGAGCTCGGCGGCGGACCCAATGGCGCGGCGATCGGGCCGGACGGCGCCTGCTATGTGGTGAACAATGGCGGCGCGCTGACCTTTCCCGAGGGCTGGAAGGAAGCGGGCAAGTTGGGGCTGCCCGAGCATTATGAGGGCGGCTATATCCAGCGCGTCGACCTCAGCACAGGCGCGGTGACGAAGCTCTATGACGCGTGCGACGGCAAGCCGCTCAACGCGCCGAACGATCTGGTGTTGGACCGGACGGGCGGCATGTGGTTCACCTGCTTCGGCTTCTCGGACGGCGAAAGCCGGCGTCTGGGCGGCATCTATTATGCGAAGGCGGACGGCTCGGGAATCACTCGCTGGCGCTCGGAGCAAATTTCGCCCAATGGCATCGGCCTCTCCCCCGACGAGACGCGGCTCTACTGGGTCGATTCCATGCTGCAGCGCATGTGGTCGCTCGCGATCGAGGCGCCCGGCGTGGTGGCGCCGGAAGTCGGGCATAATAGCGGCGATGTCCTCACCAATCTGCCCGGCCTGCAATGGTTCGACAGCCTCGCGGTCGAGGCGGGCGGTAAGGTGGCGGCGGCGACGCTTTTCAATGGCGGGATCAGCGTGGTCGATCCCGGTGACATGAGTGTCGAGCATGTGCCCGTGCCCGACCCGATCACAACCAACATCGCGTTCGGAGGGCCGGACATGCGGACGGCGTGGATCACGGGATCGGCGACGGGGACGTTGTTCAAGTGCCGCTGGCCAAGGCCGGGGCTGCGGCTGAATTTTCAGCAGATTTGAGGGGGCGCCACTCCCGGCCTGCGCCGGGAGATGGCTCCACAATCAGACGGGCGCGCCCGCCTGCGCGATCAGAATTCGGCCATCCGGCTCTTGGCCGCGTCGCTGCTCATCCGGGCAACCATTTGCTGACCCTCGGCCATTGCCTTCTTGGCGCAGGCGCGGTCCACGGGGAGATAGACCGAATAGCTCGTGCGCGGATTGCAGGCGGCAATGATCGCGTCCTGGACCCGCGTTTCGAGCTGCGCGACGTCGCGCTGGTCGGCGAGGTTGAGGCCAGCGGTGGAAACCTTGACGGTCACGGTCTGGGCGGGAGGAACGATCTCCCCGGCGAGGGCGGGAGAGACGGTCAGCGCGGCGGCGATCGTGGCGATGATGAGCTTCTTCATGACAGGTTCCTAATCCCAGACTCGGCGCGACAATCCCGCCTTTCTTGATGCCTATTTTATGAGAAACGCATGACAGTCTCAAGACAGGATCGATGCTGCGGCGCAGAAATCTGCGATTTTCTCGTTGTTCTGATGCCCAAATAAAAGGCATTTAGGTCAAAAGTCCAGTATTTCAGCGGCTGCGCGGCCTGCTCGCCGGACGGCAAAAAAAGACGCTTTGAGGGGAAGGTTGGGCAGATGTGCTGCTTCTGGGGGCTGGTCTTCGCACTTACGTCAGGCTGGAGGGGCCGAATCGGTGGTCCTCAGAAGCCCACATAGGCGCCGAGCAGCGCCAGCAGCACGCCGCTGACCACGAGCAGCAACCCGGCGACCTCGCTCGTCTTGAGGGGCTCGCGCAGATAATAATGGGCAAGGCTCAGCGTGAAGACGATCTCGATCTGGCCCACGATGCGCACCAGCGCGATGGGCGCGGTGGCAAAGCCGGTGAACCAGAAGGCCGAGCCGAGCGACGAAAGCAGCCCTACCTGGCCCGACACGCGCCAGGTGGTGAAGACGGCGCGCATCTGCGCGGGCTCGCGCCAGGCGAGGAAGGCGCCCTGCAGCAGCGTCTGCATCGCGACCGTCACGGTGAGCACGGTGAGCGCGGCCGAGATGGGGTCGGGCGTTGCCACGTCCATCGTCGCCCGGCGGATGGCTACGGCGGTGAGCGCGAAGAAGAAGCCCGAGGCGAGCCCGTAGCGCGCGGCGGGGGCGCCCAGCGCGCGGATGAACGCGTCCGGCCCCATGCGCTTGCCGCCGGTCGAGAGCACCATGATGCCGACGACGCCGGCCACCACGCCCGCCCAGGCGAGGGGGCTGAGCGCATCGCCGAGCAGCACCCATGAGATGATCGCGCCCTGCGCCGCCTCGGTCTTTGCATAAGCCGTGCCGACGACGAAGTTGCGCTCGCCGAAGGTCATCAGCAGCAGGTTGGTGGCGATGATCTGCGCAAGGCCGCCGGCGGCGCAGAACAGCAGGCCGATCGGCGAGAGCATCGGCACCCCGCCGGCTCCGAACACGCCGTGGTAGAGGATCACGAACAGCAGGGCGAACGGCAGCCCGTAAAGATAGCGCACCAGCCCCGCGGCGTTGACCGACAGCGACTGGCCAACCTTACGCTGGATGGCGGTGCGCCACGCCTGGAGCCCGCCGGCGATGAGGCTGGCGGGGAGCCAGATGGGGGAGGTGATCACATCCTATCTCCCCCGATCAGATATGGGCCGGAAGCGGTCAGGCGCCTTGAAGAAGATGCTCCTTTGCGATCTTCTCCTTCCACACGAGCGGGGCGAGTTGGTGGACATTGTTGCCTTCGCTGTCGACCGCGACGGTGACGGGGAAGTCCTGCACCTCGAACTCGTAGATCGCTTCCATGCCGAGGTCCGCGAAGCCGACGACCTTGCTGCCCTTGATCGCGCGGGCGACCAGATAGGCGGCGCCGCCCACGGCCATGAGATAGGCGCTCTTAGCGTCCTTGATCGCTTGCGTGGCGGCGGGGCCGCGCTCGGCCTTGCCGACGCAGGCGAGCAGGCCCTGATCCAGCATCATGCGCATGAAGCTGTCCATGCGGGTGGCGGTGGTGGGGCCGGCCGGGCCGACCACTTCCTCGCCGACCGGATCGACCGGGCCGACATAATAAATGACGCGGCCCTTGAACTCGACGGGCAGCTGTTCGCCGCGCGCCAGCATGTCCTGAATGCGCTTGTGGGCAGCGTCCCGGCCGGTGAGCATCTTGCCATTGAGCAGCAGGCGGTCGCCCTGCTTCCAGCTCTGCACCATGTCCGGCGTCAGCGCGTCGAGATCGACACGGATCGCGGCCTTGTCCGGCGTCCAGTTGACGTCCGGCCATTCCTCCAGCTTGGGCGCTTCAAGGTAAGCGGGGCCGGAGCCATCCAGCGTGAAATGCGCGTGGCGGGTGGCGGCGCAATTGGGGATCATCGCCACCGGCTTGGAGGCAGCATGGCACGGCGCGTCGAGGATCTTCACGTCGAGGATGGTCGCGAGGCCGCCCAGCCCCTGCGCGCCGACGCCGAGTGCATTCACCTTGTCGAAGATCTCGATGCGCAGCGCCTCGATGTCATTTTCCGGCCCGCGCACCTTCAATGTGCTCATGTCGATCTGTTCCATGAGCGCCTTCTTGGCGAGCAGCACGGCATGTTCGGCGGTGCCGCCGACGCCGATGCCGAGCATGCCCGGCGGGCACCAGCCCGCGCCCATCTGGGGGATCATGTCGATCACCCAGTCGACGATATTGTCGCTGGGGTTCATCATCTTGAACTTGGACTTGTTCTCGCTGCCGCCGCCCTTGGCCGCCACATCGACATGGACATGATGCCCCGGCACCATCTCGACATGGAGGACGCAGGGCGTGTTGTCCCGCGTGTTGCGGCGGGTGAAGGCCGGATCGGCGAGCACGGAGGCGCGCAGCTTGTTCTCCGGGTGGAGATAGGCGCGGCGCACGCCCTCGTCGACGACCTCCTGCAGCGACTTGCTGGTATCGTCGAGGCGGCAGTCCATGCCCCATTTCACGAACACGTTGACGATGCCGGTGTCCTGGCAGATCGGCCGGTGGCCCTCGGCACACATGCGGCTGTTGGTGAGGATCTGCGCGATCGCGTCCTTGGCGGCGGGCGATTGCTCGGCGGAATAGGCGTCTCCCAGCGCGCGGATATAGTCCATCGGATGATAGTAGCTGATGAACTGCAGCGCGTCGGCGACGCTCTCGATGAGATCGGCGGTCTTGATGGTGACGGTCATTGCGTGCCCCTCTTGGCTTGAGGGGCGGATAGGACGGCACGCCTCAGGGTTCAAGCGACTCCAGCAGGGACGGGCGGAACATCGCTCATTTGGCGGGCGGAGCGCTCAAATTTCCGCGGCTTTGCGAAACAGCGGCAGCGCGGCGACTTCCTCTGCGCTGTAGTCGAAGCCGAACAGAGCGCCGAGCGCGGCGAGATAATCCTGCGGGGTGACCAGTTCGCGC
>JAFKLU010000177.1 GCA_017304105.1 Sphingomonadales bacterium | reverse complement strand
ATCGTCGCCGTCGTGCGTCGCCCAGAGGTCATCGTCACGCCGGGTAGCCAGTTCGTACAATGACAGGAAAGTCTCCGCGCCCTTCTCGGTCGGCTCCAGCATGATGTCGCGCCGACGGGTCGGGCGGCTGCGCGTGATGAGCCCCGCCTGCTCCAGATGCGCGACGGTGCGCCCGACCTGGCTCTTGTCGCGCCCCATCAGCAGGATGAGCCGCGCCAGCGGCATGGGGGGATAGGCGCCGATCAGCGAGAGCACCTGCCACTGGAAATGCGAGAGGCCGTGCGAGCGCTGATAGGCGAGCATGGCGCTGCGTTTGAGATAGGCGACCAGACTGATCAGCTTGGGCGTGATCATGTTGGGCGGCGGCGGCCTGGTACCGGTCGGCCAGGATGGCGGGCCGGCGGCTTGCGGCGAGGTGGGGCTGATGATGCCCGCCTCGACGCTCAGACGCCGCTCCTCGGCATAAAGATGCGCGGCCCGCTTGGTGAGCGCCTCGGTAATCGCGATGAAGCGCTTGAGGTCGTCAGCCGGGATGCCGGTGGTGAGCATGGCGTCGCGGGCACGGCCCATGCCCATGATCTTCTCGTAGATCTTGCGGCCGGCGGGCAGCAGGGTGAGCTTGGCGCGCAGCCGCTCGCGCTCGATGAGGCCTTCCTGCTCCAGCGGCTTGATCGCGCGGCTCACCTGCGCCTTCTCATGGCCGGTGAGGGTCACGATCTGCTGGGAGTTCACCCCGCCCGTGACACCTATCATGATGATGAGCTGGCGGTGGATCTCCTTGTAGCCCACCTCCCGCTCATAGACGTGCAGGCCGCTTTCCCGAATTAGCCGGATCAGGTTGAACAATCGCGCGCCGACCAGCCGCAGATGCATCGGCTCTCTTTTCGGCGTCTCGACCTGCTCTTCAATCAGCTCAGCCAGCGTCCGCTCCTTGTGTCGCCCCTCAGAATGGCGACATGGTAAAGCCGATCCAGCGTCCACATGCAATGATCGCAAGCCAGATCGTCACGGAAACAAACCCGGCGACGCGCGCCCCGGCCGGCAGCGATCCGGGGCGATCCATCTGTCCGCCGCGCTGTGTCACCAGGTGGAAGATGGCCATATTGAGGCCCGCCAGCAAGAGCAGCACCATCTTCGCCTTGAACGCGGTGTTGCCCCAATAGCCATAGGGATTGGAGCTGAACAGCAGCCCGCCGGTCATCGCCGCGATGATGAAGGCCACCCATGTGATCGGCAGGATCGTGCGGGTAAGCGCGTTCACCGGATAATCGCGCGAGGCGAGGCCCATCAGGCGCAGGTCCACCAGCAGGATGGAGCCGAACACGGTCACGAGACTGAGCACATGCACCACCTCTATCCACGGGAAGGCCATGGGGTCTTCCGCGATGTAAATGCCGATGGCGCTGTTGCTGACCGCTTCGAGGAACGAGTCTATCATTGTCTTCTCTCCCCCTCAGCCCGCGTAGGCGATCCAGCGGCCCGCCGTGGCGATGCCGATCCAGCACAACAACACCAGGAAAGCGGCGGCTCGCACGTCGCCCCCCGCCGGTCGATCCGGCTTCGCCTGCTCCAGTCGTCGGGACAGGAAATGGGCGATGATCAGGGTGACGATCACCATCACCATCTTCGCGCGGAAGATCCAGTTGAGCAGCTCGCGCTCCGGCTCGGCCAAGGTCATGACGAGACCCGTGGCGAGCAGCACCCACAGGGCGGCGATCGTCCCGCTGCGGAACCGCTGGTGCCAGCGCGCCAGGCTCCACTCCCGGCCGGTCAGTTCCACGCCGCGCAACGCGATGACCAGGGCGGCGGTAATCACCACCGCCACCGCCACGATGTGGATGGTCTGCACGGTCGGCACGACCCATTCGGTATAGCGAATCGTCTGCTGGAATGGCTGGGCGTTCAGCCAGTCGATCCAGCCCTGCAGAAACTCGTCCAACGGCCCTCTCCCCTTTATCTTCTCGTCCGGCACCTTGCCCGGCGCCGGATCTCAAGCCCCGTTCGGCCCATGGCGACCGAGCGTGCGCTGCAATCTGGTTGATTTTGGCAACCTTGCCGCATTGCCGGAGAGCGTCAATGGCTTTCCGGCCTCCGGAGCCGTTACATAACGGTATCAGGAGGAGCCCGGCCCGGCATTCTCGGGGAGAAGCCTTATCGGGCGTTCAGCCGTTCCGCGTGCCAGCGCACATGCTCGGCCATGAAGGTCGAGATGAAATAATAGCTGTGGTCATAGCCCGGCTGCATGCGGATCGTCGCGCGCTGCCCCGCCGCCTCACAGGCGTCCGCGAGCAGATGCGTCTTGAGCTGTTCCTCCAGGAACTGGTCTGCATCCCCCTGATCCACCAGCAGATCGGGCAGCCGCGCCCCGCCGCCGATCAGCGCCACCGCGTCATGCTCCGCCCAGGCCGCCTTGTCCTCGCCCAGATAGCCGCCAAGCGCCTTGTGCCCCCAGGGCACCTGGCTCGGCGCCACGATCGGCGCGAAGGCCGAGACCGAGCGGAAACGATCGGGATTGCGCAGCGCGATGGTGAGAGCGCCGTGCCCGCCCATGCTGTGGCCCGTGATCCCCTGCCGCCCCATATCGGCCGGAAAATTCTCTGCCACCAGAGACGGCAACTCGCGCTCGATATAGCTGCGCATCCGGTAATGCTGCGCGAAGGGCGCCCGTGTCGCATCGACATAGAAACCCGCGCCCAGCCCGAAATCATATTTACCCTCAGGATCGTCCGGCACGCCCTCCCCCCGCGGCGAGGTGTCAGGCGCCACGAAGATGATCTTCGCCGCCGCGCAGGCCGCGCGATACTCGCCCTTCTCCATCACATTGGCATGGGTGCAGGTGAGGCCGGAAAGATACCAGAGCGCCGGCAGCGTCTCGCCCGGCGCATGATCGGGCACGAAGACGGCGAAACTCATCGCCGTCCCCGTTTCCCGCGACTGATGCCGGAAGACGCCCTGGACGCCGCCAAAGGCCTTGTTCGTCGAGAGCGTCTCCAGGCTCATGACTTATTCGCCCTCGGGCAGCTGGCAGAAGGTGCAGATCTTGTTGCCGGTGGGGTCGCGCAGATAGGCGCCATAGGCATTGCCCGGCGCGCCCGGACGCTTGCCCGGCTGCCCCTCGCAGGTGCCGCCATTGGCCAGACCGGCGGCATGGAACGCGTCCACCTGCGCCTTATCCTGCGCCACGAAGCCGATCGTGCCGCCATTGGCGAAGGTCGCCTCCTTGCCGTCCAGCGGCTTGCCGACGCCGAACGCCGCGCCGTTGTGCGAATAGAAGACCGTGCCGGGGCGGAACTCGTGACCGGCCGGCCAGCCGAGCGCGCCGAGCACGTTGTCATAGAACTTCTTGCCCTGCTCAACGTCCTTCGCGCCGACCATGATGTGCGTGAACATAAACTTCCCTCCTTTTGTGTGGTTAGGCTGCGGGAGACTGCCTTGCTCCCGGGAAAAATTCTGCCGTTCGGGCTGAGCGAAGTCGGAGCCCGAACGGTTTATCAATAGACGACCACGCTGCGGATGCTCTTGCCGGCGTGCATGAGGTCGAAGGCGGTGTTGATCTCTTCCAGACCCATGACGTGCGTGATCATCGGATCGATCTCGATCTTGCCGGTCATGTACATGTCGACGATCTTGGGCACGTCCGTGCGCCCCTTGGCGCCGCCGAACGCCGTGCCGCGCCAGTTGCGGCCGGTGACCAGCTGGAACGGACGCGTCGCGATTTCCTTGCCCGCCTCGGCCACGCCGATGATGATGCTGGTGCCCCAGCCGCGATGGCAGGCCTCAAGCGCCGTGCGCATCACCTCGGTATTGCCGGTCGCGTCGAACGTATAGTCCGCGCCGCCATCGGTCATCTGCACGATCTTCGCGACCACGTCCTCGCGGCTCATGCCCTTGCTGTTGAGGAAATCGGTCATGCCGAACTTGCGGCCCCATTCCTCGCGGTCCGGGTTGATGTCCACGCCGATGATCTTGTTCGCGCCGGCGAGCCGCGCGCCCTGGATCACGTTGAGGCCGATGCCGCCGAGGCCAAACACCACGACATTGTCGCCCACCTGCACCTTGGCGGTGTTGATGACCGCGCCCACGCCCGTGGTCACGCCGCAGCCGACATAGCAGGCGCTGTTGAACGGCGCGTCCTCACGGATCTTCGCCACCGCAATCTCGGGCAGAACGGTGAAGTTCGAGAAGGTCGAGCAGCCCATATAATGGAAGATCGGCTGCCCCTTGTAGCTGAAGCGCGTGGTGCCGTCCGGCATCAGCCCCTTGCCCTGCGTCGCGCGGATCGCGGTGCACAGGTTGGTCTTGCCCGAGAGGCAGGACTTACACTGGCGGCATTCCGGCGTGTAGAGCGGGATCACATGGTCGCCCGGCACGACGGAGGTCACGCCCGCGCCGACCTCGCGCACGATGCCCGCGCCCTCATGGCCGAGCACGCTCGGGAAGATGCCCTCGCTGTCCAGCCCGTCCAGCGTATAGGCGTCCGTGTGGCAGATGCCCGTCGCCATGATCTCGACGAGCACTTCCCCCGCCTTCGGCCCCTCAAGGTCCAGCTCCACGATTTCCAGCGGTTTCTTCGCCTCGAAGGCGACGGCGGCGCGCGTCTTCATGTCTCTCTCTCCACGCATGTGGGGCGCCTAGCCCCGGAACGACCGCTTGTTGGTGCCTCGCTTCGATTCGGGCAACCCCTAAGGCGCCGCCCCTATCATCCGGCCCCATCATCCCGCTTGCCAGCCCGCGCGGCCGGGCTAGAGTAGATACTAAACATGATAAGGAGTGAGGATATGTCGGAGACAGGCACGAAGGGCGACCTGGAAGCGCGCCTTCAGGCGATGGAGGATCGCATCGCGATCGAGGAGCTGTTCCTCTCCTATTTCGGCTATGGCCGCGTGCCGACCCATGGCGGCCTGACCGCCTATTTCGCCGACGAGTTCCACCTCGACATCAACGGCGCCGTGTGCACGAACCGCGAGCAGCTCGCCGAGCTCTACAAGAAAGTCGGCGCCTCCAAGCCACGCCTCACCGGCCTGTTCCACATGCAGCTCACCAATTTCATCATCAAGGTGGACGGCGACACCGCCACCTGCCAGCTCCTCTGGACCCAGCAGCTCAACGACACGATCAAGGGTCCGCCCCGCTTCATCGAGCAGGGCCGCGAATATGACTGGCTGGTCAGGATCGACGGCGTCTGGAAGATCCGCAAGCGCGTGGTGATCGCCGACTCCGGCCTGCCCGACTGCTTCGACGACACATGGACGCCGCGGAAGGACTTTTCGTTCGAGACGGCGTGAAGGATTGCTCCTCTCCCTCGACGAGAGAGGAGCGAACATCGGGTCAGATCAATAACCGACCGTGAAGCGCATGTTCTTGTGCTTGGGCTGCTCGATCTCGTCGATCATCGCCACCGCAAAATCCTCGTAGCTGATCGAGCTCTTACCGTCCGGCGCGGTCAGCAGCGTCTCGGTGCCCAGCCGGAAGGTGCCCGTGCGTTCGCCGGGGCCGAAGAACATGGCGGGCGAGAGGAACGTCCAGTCGAAGCCCGGCCCCGCCTTGAGCTGATCGAGGAAATCCCGCGCCGGCGCCGCCTCGACCTTGACGAAGTCGGGGAAGCCCGGCGTATCGAGCACGCGCCGCCCACCACGAGCAGCCAGGCGCCCGCCTTCTTGGCAACGTCGAACACATTCTGGAAATCGAGCGACTTGAACGGCATCGACAGGATAACGGCATCATGCCCCGCCACCTTGCTCGCCATGTCGTCCACATCGTTGATGTCGGCCTTCACCCAGGTCACGCCCTCTCGGGGCGCCTGGCTGTCGGCGCTGCGCGAAATGCCGGTGACCAGATGGCCGCGGCTGGTCGCTTCGGTGACGAGGCGCTGGCCGGCATTGCCCGTGGCGCCCATGATCGCGATCTTCATGCAGTCCTTCTCCCTCTATCTTTCAGACTCGCGCGCGTGCGCAGCCCGAAGTTGACTTCGGCCTCTTGTGGCCTTTGCCGCACAAAAACAAGGGTGCAGGCACCCCCTCGGACCAATTCAGGCGGAGAGCAGCGCGCCGACGCACGCGGAACTGCGATGGCGCAGGATCCGCAGAACCTCCTCGATGGCCGAGCGCGAAACCTGCTGCGCCCCCGCCGACGCATTGCGGATGAACATCCGGGCCAGGCGGCTGGACAGCGGCAGCATCCAGTCGCGCGGAGTCTGCTCGGCGAAGATGTTGCGCACAGCGTAGAGCGCCTCGATGCGGCGACGCTCATAAAGGGGCAGAAGATCGGGATCACCGGCCCGCGCCGTGTGCGCGACCTTGCGCCGATGCAACCACAGCAGGGCATTGCGCACAAGAGCGGGTCGAATGTTCATGAGCCCCGCATGGACCGACCAAAGGATGAAAAGCGTGCATTCGCGGCCAGTCTCTTCGGACGGCGCCAGCCCCTCGCGGGCGAGCACCACCGTCACTTCCTCGCGGAGCAGATCCGCCTGCTCATGGACGAGAGGCGGCACGCGCCGCCAGATACGCAGGAATTTCATGATAGCTCCGCGGCTGCGCCCGAGTCCCGATCTCACCTTTTAGCGGCGCGGGCCGGCACATCAATGCGGGGATCGACGGTTACCGGCCACCCGAGACGTTCAGCACCGCCCCCGTGATGAACGAAGCCGCTGGCGACATCAGGAACAGGGCCGCCTCCGCCACCTCCTCCGGCCTGCCGAACCGCCCGAGCGGGATCGTCCTGGCGATCTGCGGATTGCGGCTCGGGTCGTTGGAATCCGTGTGAATCGGGCCCGGCGAGACGGTGTTCACCCTTATGCCCTCGTCCGCCACTTCCTTGCTGAGCGCCGTCGAGAGCACATGCAGGCCATTCTTGGCGGCGGCATACCACACGCCGAAGCCGGGACTGCCATTCTCCGCCGCGCGCGATCCGATGAACAGGATGTTCCCGCCCGCCGCGCCATTGTTCGTCGACATGCGCCGGATCGCCTCGGCCGCCGCGAAATGCGCGCCCAGCAGGTTCATGTCGAGCGCGCGGCGCAGGGTCTCGATCGAGACCTTGTCGAAGGTGGAGGGTGGCCCGCCAAAGCCCCCGGCATTATAGACGAAGGCATCGAGCCGCCCGAACGCCCGGTCGAACTCGGCGAACATCCGCGCGATGTCCTCCTCCCGGGCCATGTCGCCCTGGATCGTCACCGCCTTGCGCCCCTGCGCGCGGACATGCTCGGCGGTCGCCTCGGCGGCGGCGCGATTGTTCACATAATTGATCGCGACGTCATAACCGCGCTCCCCCGCCATGCGGGAGATGGCGCCGCCGATGCTGCGGCTGCCGGCGGCGATGAGCAGGACAGGTGCGGGCATGGGTCTGGTTCTCCCGGAAAAGCTCAGCGCGCACCGCTGACCATGAGGCTGGCGGACGACACGAAGCTCGCATCCCCGGACGCCAGGAACAGCACTGCGCTCGCCACCTCCTCCGCCTTGCCGTATCGGCCCATCGGAATCTCGTGGATGCGCTGCGGCGCGGTCTGCTCGTTGTTCATGTCGGTCGAGATCGGGCCGGGGGAGACGATGTTCACGCGGATGCCTTCCGCCGCAACCTCCTTGCCCAGACCATAAGTGAAGGCGTCCAGCCCCGCCTTGGACGTCGCATAGACGATCGCGCTGCCCGGCGCGCCATAGAAGGTCGCGCGCGAGCCCATGAGCACGATGCTGCCGCCAGCGCCGCCCTGCTTCGTGGACATGCGCCTGATGGCTTCCAGGCAGGCGATCTGCGCGCCGAGCAGGTTGATCTCCATCACCTTGCGCAGATTGGCCCAGTCGGCATCGGCAAGGCGCGAGGGCGCGGGCAGCACGCCGGCATTGTTGACCAGACAGCTCAGCCGGCCCAGCCCCGCGTCCACTTCCCCGAACATCCGCACGATGTCCGCCTCGGAACCCATGTCCGCCCTGATGGCGAGCGCGCGCCGCCCCTTGGCGCGGATCTCCTGCGCCACGGCCTCCGCCTCGTCCGGCTTGCTCACATAGGAGAGCGCCACGTCATAGCCCCGGTCGGCGGCCATGCGCGCGATGGCCGCGCCGATGCCCCGGCTGCCGCCGGTCACGAGCATGATGGGGGCTGCCATGGCCTGTCCTCCTCCCGAAACTGTCGATCGCATGTCGCATGGCAGCGGCAGGGCGATCAACGCCGGGGCGGCAGTATGCACTGTCCTGCGCGGAACTCCCCTGCCACCCAGCCGTTGAAGGGGCACGAAATAAAATTGCGCGAGCATCCGCGCAGGTCTACAAGTCCCCATAAACGAGCCGTTGGAGAGGCCGCATGGAGCAACTGGATTTCGCGCTCGGCGAGACTGCCGACATGATCCGCGAGAGCTGCCGCCGTTTCGCGACCGATCGCATCGCTCCGCTCGCCAGCCGAATCNNGGCGCGCTCGGCCTCCACGGCATCACCGTCAGGGAGGAGGATGGCGGGCTCGGCCTCGGTTATCTGGAGCATGTGATCGCCTGCGAGGAGATCGCCCGCGCCTCCGCCTCGGTGGGCCTCAGCTACGGGGCGCACTCCAATCTCTGCATCAACCAGATTGCCCGCTGGGGCAGCCCCGAACAGAAGGCGAAATATCTCCCCGGCCTCATCAGCGGCGCGCATGTTGGCAGCCTCGCCATGTCGGAGGCGGGCGCGGGCTCCGACGTCGTCGGCATGAAGCTGCGCGCCGAAGCTGCGCAGGGTGGGCATGTGCTCAACGGCACCAAATTCTGGATCACCAATGCCGCCTACGCGCAGATCCTCGTCGTCTACGCCAGGACTGACCCCGAAGCGGGCTCGAAAGGCATCACCGCCTTCCTCATCGAGAAGGGCATGCCCGGCTTCTCCATCGGCCAGAAGATCGAGAAGATGGGCATGCGCGGCTCCCCCACGGCAGAGCTGGTCTTCAGTGACTGTCATGTCCCCGCGGCGAACGTGCTGGGCGGCATCGGCGAGGGCGTGAAGGTGCTCATGTCCGGCCTCGATTATGAGCGCGTGGTGCTCTCCGGCATCCAGCTCGGCATCATGCAGGCCTGCCTCGACACCGTCCTGCCCTATGTGCGCGAGCGCAGGCAGTTCGGGAAGCCGATCGGCGCCTTCCAGCTCATGCAGGCCAAGATCGCCGACATGTATGTCGCCCTCAACAGCGCCCGCGCTTATGCCTATGCAGTGGCAAGGGCGTGCGATGCCGGCCGGACCACCCGCTTCGATGCCGCCGGTGCCATCCTTCTCGCCTCGGAAAACGCCGTGAAGGTCGCTCTCGAAGCCGTGCAGGCGCTGGGCGGCGCCGGCTACACCACCGACTGGCCCGTGGAGCGCTATCTGCGCGATGCCAAGCTGCTCGACATCGGCGCCGGCACCAACGAGATCCGCCGCATGCTCATCGGCCGGGAGCTGGTGGGGGCATGAGCGACTCCCTGCTCGACGCGCTGCAATATTATGGCGCTGCCGCCGCCACGCTTGCCGCCCTTGTCGTCGCGCTTGATCTGGGTCGCCGCATCACCGGCTGGGCCTTCGTGCTCTTCGTCACCAGCTCCCTCGCGCTCATTGCCTGGGGTTTTCTCCAGCCCGACAGCGAGGGCATCGGCTGGCAGAATGTGGCGCTTCTCGCCATCAATGCGACCGGCGTCTACCGCTACCTCATCCGCAGAAAGGCGCCGGCATGAGCCACGCCGATTGCCCCCAGCTTTTTCTCCTTCAGCATGACGGGGAAGAGCGATGACCGCCCCCGTCCTCCCCACCGCCATCGACCCGGCCAGCCCCGACTTCGCCGCCCGCGCCGCCCACAACATGGCCCTGCGCGACCGCCTCTACGCCGATGTCGCGCAGGCCGCCCTCGGCGGCGGCGAACGGGCCCGTGAGCGCCACGCGGCGCGCGGCAAGCTCCTCCCCCGCGAGCGCATCGAACGCCTGCTCGATCCCGGCAGCCCGTTCCTTGAAATCGGCCAGCTCGCCGCGCACGGGCTCTATGATGGCGAGGTTCCCGGCGCCGGCATCATCGCCGTCATCGGCCGCGTCTCGGGCCGTCAGGTGATGATCGCCTGCAACGACGCGACGGTGAAGGGCGGCACCTATTATCCCCTCAGCGTCAAGAAGCACCTGCGCGCCCAGGAGATCGCGCAGGAAAACCGCCTGCCCTGCATCTACCTCGTCGACTCCGGCGGCGCCAATCTCCCGCACCAGAGCGAAGTCTTTCCGGACCGCGATCATTTCGGCCGCATCTTCTTCAATCAGGCGACCATGTCCGCGCAGGGCATTTCCCAGATTGCCTGCGTCATGGGCTTCTGCACCGCGGGCGGCGCCTATGTGCCGGCCATGGCGGATGAGAGCGTGATCGTGCGCGATCAGGGCACCATCTTCCTCGCCGGGCCGCCGCTGGTGAAGGCCGCCACCGGCGAGGAGATCAGTGCCGAGGCGCTGGGCGGCGGCGAGCTCCATGCCCGCAAATCCGGCGTCGCCGATCATCTAGCGGAGAATGACGAGCACGCCCTCACCATCTTGCGCGACATCGTCAGCCATCTCCCCGCCGATCGCGCGCCGGACCTGCCCCTCATTGCCCCCCGCCCGCCCAGATATGATCCGCAGGAACTCTACGGCATCATCCCGCAGGACGTCCGCGCGCCTTATGACGTGCGCGAGGTCATCGCCCGCCTCGTCGACGGCAGCGAATTCCGCGAGTTCAAGGCGCTCTACGGTTCCACCCTCGTCTGCGGCTTCGCGCATATCTGGGGCATGCCCGTCGCCATCCTCGCCAATAATGGCGTCCTCTTCAGCGAAAGCGCGCTCAAGGGCGCCCATTTCATCGAACTTGCCTGCCAGCGCCGCACGCCTCTGCTCTTCCTTCAGAATATCAGCGGCTTCATGGTTGGCGGCAGATATGAGGCGGAGGGCATCGCCAAGCATGGCGCCAAGCTGGTCACCGCCGTCGCCACCGCGCAGGTGCCCAAGATCACGGTCCTCATCGGCGGCAGCTTCGGCGCGGGCAATTACGGCATGGC
>JAFKLU010000176.1 GCA_017304105.1 Sphingomonadales bacterium | reverse complement strand
AACGCGTCTTCCGGAATGAGGAGGTGCGCCATGAGTGTGTCGATGGTCCGGTCGAAACGCTGCGCGACTGGGCAGGCGAACGCGAGGAGTTCTTCCACATACCCGTTGCCGCCGAGGGTAGGTTCGTGGGGCAGATATACGGGGTCGTCCACTATCAGCAAAACATCGAGCAGCGGAAGCTGGTGAAGGGCGGCCGTAACGCAGACCCCTTCGTGATCGCCAAAGCCGCGACGGAAGGGCGATGCGTGGTCACCATGGAGCAGTTCAAGGACAACGGGACAAAGATCCCGAACATCTGCGACCACTTCGGTGTCGATTGCCTGTCGCTGGAGGCCTTCATGGAGCGCGAGGGCTGGGAGTTCTAGCAACGCCTCGGGTGCCGCTCCTGGCTGGCACTTACGACCGGCCTGTGGGCGCACCGGTGACCACTGGTGTCTAGCCCTGCCGCGTCATCGTCCCATGCTTTGCCGTCTCCCGCATCCGCCAGTAGGCGATGAGGGAGAGCGCGCACATGCCGCTCACATAATAGAAGAACAGCGGTTCATGGCCGGCCTGCACCAGCCAGAGCGCGACATATTCGGCGGTGCCGCCGAAGAGGGCGTTGGCGATGGCATAGGGCAGGGCGACTCCCAGCGCGCGGATGTGCGGCGGGAACAGCTCGGCCTTCACGATGGCGTTGATCGAGGTGTAGCCCGAGACGATGAGCAGCCCGGCGAGCACCAGCCCGAAGGCGGCGCCCTGGCTCCCGGCCGAACCGATCGCGGTGAACAGCGGGACGGTGAACAGCGTGCCCGCAAGGCCGAAGCCGATGAGCAGCGGGCGGCGTCCGATCCGATCCGACAGGGCACCGAACAGGGGCTGGAGCAGCATGAAGACGGCGAGCGCGGCGGTCATGATGACGGTCGCCTGCGGGCGCGTGAAATCGGCGGAATTGACCAGATATTTCTGCATATAGGTCGTGTAGGCATAGAAGGAGAGCGTGCCGCCGGCGGTGAGCGCGATCACCAGCAGGGCTTCCTTGGGATGCTCGCGGAACAGGGCAAAGGTGCCCGAGCGCCGTCCGCTCGCCTTGGCGGCGGCATAATCGGCGGTCTCGTCAATCTTGCGACGCAGATAGAAGACAGCGAGCGCGAGCGCCGCGCCGACCAGGAAGGGCACGCGCCAGCCCCATTGCTCCATCGCCGCCTCGCTCAGCAGCGCCTGCAGGCTGAGCTGCACGGCGAGCGCGGCAAGCTGGCCGCCGATCAGCGTGACATATTGCCAGCTGGAAACCAGCCCGCGCCGGTTCGGCCCGGCCATCTCGGAGAGATAGGTGGCGCTTGCCCCATATTCGCCGCCGACGCTGAGGCCCTGCAGCAGCCGCGCGATCAGCAGCAGGAGCGGCGCGGCGAGGCCGATCGTCTCGGCAGTGGGGGTGAGCGCGATGAGCAGCGATCCGCCGCCCATCAGGCCGACGGAGAGGGCAAGCCCTGCCTTGCGGCCATGATGATCGGCATAGATGCCCATGAGCCACGCGCCGATGGGGCGGACGAGAAAGCCGACCGCGAAGATGGCGGCGGTGCTGAGCAGCTGCGCGGTCTGGTCGCCCGCCGGGAAGAAGCGGCTCGCGAAATAGACGGAGAAGGCCGAATAGACATACCAGTCATACCACTCGACGAAATTGCCGAGCGAGCCGCCGACGATCGACCGGAGCGCCCTGCGCCGATCGGGATGCTGTCTATCCTGAACCAATCTGTCCCGCCCGTCTCATTGCGCAGTGCCGGCCGCATAGTGGCGGGGGAGGCCGCGGCTTGTCGAGTCGCAAAAGCCTTCCTTCGCTGCACGCGATGATTTACCCCTGAGCGCGGGGGAGAGGAGAGAGAATATCATGGCGCTGAGAGGCGATCGCGACGCCGTCACGATCAATTATGTTGCAAGGACAGGGGACCGTCCCCGCTATTATGCCAACGACCACAGCAAGGACACGGTCGTTATCGACGAGCGGCCGATGCCGGTCCATGATTGCCGCGGGGAGGCGCTGGATCTGGACGGCGCCGGCTTCCTGCTCGTGCGCCACGAGACGGCCGTCGCCGATCTTGCGGACAAGGCCAATGCGTCCGCTTATGCGCGGGAAATCGAGGCGCTGCTGCTGGACCTGACCGGGGCGGATGCCGTGGTCGTCACCGGCGCGCCGATCCTGCGCTTTTCCGAGCGCTCCGGAAAGGCCGGGTCCAGCGACAACAGCCACCCCGCGCGCTTTGCCCATGTCGACTTAAGCGACGAGACCGGCAAGGGTTTTTCGGCGCAGCGCTGCCCGGAGAAGGACGGGAGATACGCGCGGGCCGCCCATTATAATGTGTGGCGCGTGCTATCCGACGCGCCGCAGGACGTGCCGCTCGCCCTCTGCGATGCGCGCAGCGTGACCGGCCGCGAACTGATCGAGGCGGACGCCATCGTCGACAGTCCGGCGGGGGACTGGAGCTTTGAGGGCTATGTGGTGGCGCACGATCCGGCGCATCGCTGGTGCTGGTTCCCGGACATGGCGCGCGATGAAGCGATCGTGTTCAAGACCCACGACAGCCGCGCAGACGCCGCGCAGTGCGTGCCGCATGTCGCCTTTGACGACCCGGATTGCCCGCGGGAGGCGCCGCCCCGGGTGAGCGTGGAAATTCGCGCAATCGCCTATTGGTGGAACTGATTTGAAACATGTTCTGGGGCAATGGAGACTCAGGACTTGTCAGGGCAGCAATTAACCGCTCTTAACCTTTCGGTTGTTAGAGTGCTCTGGATTGTGGGTGAATCGAAGAGTGAATATGACGACCGACGTCTCTCTCGCTAAGCAGAAGAGCTTTCAGCAGACGGCGCTGGCCTGGCTGAGCGCCAACCCGCTGCTTGTGGCGGGCATCCTATCGGTGCTGGTGCCCACGATCCTGGTGATCGCCAATGAGAGTTGGTCGACCGAGCAGGGCGCCCATGGGCCGATCGTGCTCGCGACGGGCCTGTGGCTGCTCGCGCGCGAATGGTCCAAGGCGCGACCGCTGTTCCGGCCGGGCTCGGGCATCGTGATCGCGCTCTTCTTCGTGCCGCTGCTGGCGCTCTACTTCGTCTCGCGCGTCAGCCATGTCGTGGAGACCGAGGGTTATCTCATGTATGGCCTGATGGTCGTCACCATCTACAGCTTCGTGGGCTGGACGGCGATCAAGGCGATGTGGTTCCCGCTGATCTATATGCTGTTCGTGCTGCCCCCGCCGGATACGCTGGTGGCGATGGTGACCAATCCGCTCAAGATCGTCCTGTCGGAATCGGCGGTCGAGTTCCTTTATCGGCTCGGTTATCCGACCGCTTCGGAAGGGGTCAGCATCCAGGTAGGGCAATATCAGTTGCTGGTTGCGGAGGCCTGCGCTGGGCTCAACTCGCTGATCTCGCTCTCGGCGATCTCGCTGTTCTACGTCTATCTGCGCCATCACGCGAATATCCGCTATTCGCTGATCATGTTCCTGGCAGTCATCCCGGTGGCTGTCTTCGCGAATTTCGTGCGGATCGTGATCCTCGTCCTGCTGACCTACCATGGCGGCGAGTCGGCTGCGCAGGGCTTTCTGCACGACTTTGCAGGGATGACGATGTTCCTGACGGCGCTGGTCACGATCTTCGCGATCGACCATCTGCTGGGGCTGGTCTGGCCGAGCCTCAAGGCCGGGAAGGGTAGCCAGCCCAAGGCGGCGGCCAAGGCCGCCTGAGGTCCGGGTTCGATCGAGCCTTGCCGTCCGAGCCGCCGTGCGGCTCAGGCGATCCCGGTCATCAGGCTGCGCGTGCGATTGCCCGAATGGGCCAGCATTTCCTTGACGAAACCGACCATCTGCTGGAGCGCCTGCTCGGTATTCGGGCTGATGATCGACATGCGCAGCAAGAGCCCGTCGGCGAGATAGCCTTCGAGATTGGCCTTGGTCATGGAGATGCGCTGCGCGGCCCAGCTCTGCGGCATTTCCTCGCCGATGCGCGTCCAGTAAAGGATGTTCTCGTCGCGCGAGCCCATCGTCGCCTTCACCGCGCGGGCGGCGATCGTCTCGCCGGAGCCGAGCGGCACGTCATAGGGCCGGCTCATGTCGATCGAGAAGCCTGACGCGTAATAGCAGACTTCCGGCCTGTGGAGCTGCACATTGTTGAGCTGCACATTGTTGTAGGCGGCCAGGAACATGATCGCCACGCCCTGATCGTTCACATAGGTGCGGGTCAGGATGTGCTGGTAGAGCTTGTTGGCCATCTCGCTTTCGGGCGGCATCACCAGCTCGCTCGCCGTCATCGTGCGCCAGTTGGCGAAATGACGGGGAAACAACGCCTCGAACTGCTTGTCGCTCAGCGCGGGATAACGCTGCTTGGGCGTGCGGGCGAGGGCGAGGCCGCTCACGGCGAGCAACGCGCCGCCCATCAGCAGATGGCGCCGGGTCAGGCGGGGCGACACTGATGCTTCGCCGCCACCGTCGCCCGCGTTAGGGATGATCTTGCCTTCGATCGACACTGCCTACCTCGTTGTCCGTCGAGCGCCGGAAATACCAGCAAACCCGTTAACGGGAAATGCCTATCGTCGTCAGCATCACGCTCATGTGGAGCAGCGCATTCAGTTTTTTTGTCCCCTCATGGCGCAACCAGGGCCTGATAGACGAGCGGGCGCACCAGCCCGGAGCCGTCATAACCCTTGGGGCCGGCATATTCGAAATTCTGGATCATGCCGACAAACACGACATGGTTGGTGGGATCGGACCAGAACCATGTGCCCGCGGCGCCTTCCCAACTGAGCGTGTTGCGCCCCTCGATGCGGCCCGCGACCGGGGGATCGTTGACCGTGGCGACGCCCATGCCCCAGCCGATGCCCTTGCTGAACCGGGGATAGGGATTGCCCTGCGCGATCACATCGTCGGGCACTACATTGGCCGCCATCAGATCCACCGTGGCCGCCGCCAGCAGGCGCACCTTGCCCAGCGCGCCGCGATTGGCGAGCATCTCGGCGAAGCGGGCATAGTCGTCGATGGTGGAGAGCAGGCCGGCGCCGCCGGATTCGAGTGCGGGCGGCGTGCGATAGTCGGACAGTTTGCGGCCCATCATCGTGCCGCCGGGCACCAGCTTGCCGCTCTCGTCGTGCGAATAGAGGGAAGCGAGGCGGTCATATTTTTCCGTCGGCACGTGGAAGGCCGTGTCGACCATGCCGAGGGGCTCGAAGATACGGGTGCGGAAGAATTCGCCGAGGCTCTGGCCCGAGAGCTTCTCGACAATATGGCCCTGAATGTCGACCGCGACGCTGTAGCGCCAGCCGGTGCCGGGCTGAAACAGCAGGGGAACCTTGGCGATGCGCTCGACCATCTGCTGGAGGTTCGCGGCGGCCATTGGATTCTGCTGCTTGTAGGCGAGGTTGGCCGGCTCGTCGCCAATGCCATAGGCGAAGCCGGCGGTGTGGCTCATCAGCTCGCGCATGGTGGGCGGTCGCTTTGCTGGCTCCAGCATCGGCTTGCCGTCCTTGCTGGTGCCGACGGCGACCTGAAGATCCGCGAATTCGGGGATGAAGCGCGTGACCGGATCATCCAGCGCCCATTTGCCTTCCTCGAAAAGCATCATCATGGCGACGGCGGTGATCGGTTTGGTCATGGAGAAGATGCGGAAGA
>JAFKLU010000175.1 GCA_017304105.1 Sphingomonadales bacterium | reverse complement strand
CTATATGCCGCAGGAAACCTCGATCTTTCGCGGCATGACGGTCAAGCAGAACATCCTCTCCGTGCTGGAGCTGGCCGAGCACGACAAGCAGGCGCGCGCGGAGAAGCTGGAGCGGCTGCTGGACGAATTCGGCCTCACCCGGCTGCGCGCAAGTTCCGCCATGGCGCTTTCGGGCGGCGAGCGCCGCCGCGCGGAGATCGCCCGGGCGCTCGCGGCCGATCCGTCCATCGTGCTGCTCGACGAGCCGTTCGCCGGCATCGATCCGCTCTCCATCGCCGACATTCGCGATCTGGTGAAGGATCTCAAGACGCGCGGCATCGGCGTGCTCATCACCGATCACAATGTTCGCGAGACGCTGGAAATCGTCGACCGGGCCTGCATCATCTATGATGGCAAGGTGCTGTTCGCCGGCAGCCCGGAAGAGCTGGTCTCCAATGCGGAGGTCCGCCGGCTCTATCTCGGCGAGAGCTTCTCGCTATGATGCGGACGGGCTGAGAGGAACCCGCGACCATGGCCCTGTCGCCGCGCCTGGACCTTCGGCAAAGCCAGTCGCTGGTAATGACGCCGCAACTCCAGCAGGCGATCAAGCTGCTGGCGCTCTCCAATCTTGAGCTTGAGGCCTTCATCGGCAGCGAGCTGGAGCGCAATCCGCTGCTGGAAGCAGGCGAGATCGTCGCGCGCGCCACGCCTGAGCAGCCCGAGCGCCCCGACGGTGCAGAGCCGACCTCAGGACCCGATGCGGGCGCCGACACGCTGATCGGGCGAGGCGCGGGCGAGGCGGATTCGCCGCTCGACGTCGACTATTCGGCCGAGACCTTCATCGATGACGGCCCGGCCGACGGCGGCGCCTCGCGCGGCACCAGCGGCGACCTCATGAGCATGGGCAGCCCGCTCGGCAGTTCCGAGGACGGGCCCGACTTCGACAGCTTCGCGGCGCCCGAGATCGGCCTTTACGAGCATCTGATGCAACAGGCGGGCGCGGCCTTCTCCGGCACCGAGCTGCTGATCGCGACCCAGCTCATCGGCCAGATCGACGATGCCGGCTATCTCGAAGCCAATCTCCTCGAAACCGCCTATCGCCTCGGCGTGTCCCTGGCGCTGGTCGAGGCAGTGCTGACCGTCATCCATGGTTTCGATCCGGCCGGCGTCGGCGCCCGCAGCCTTGCCGAGTGCATCGCGATCCAGGCGCGGGAGGCGGACCGTTACGATCCCGCCATGGCCAAGCTGATTGACAATCTGGAGCTGCTGGCGCGCGGCCAGATCCCGCATTTGCGCCGCATCTGCGGCGTCGATGACGAGGACATGACAGACATGATCCGCGAGCTGCGCAGCTATGATCCCAAGCCCGGGCTGCGATATGGCGGCGACCGGCCGGCGGCGGTGGTGCCGGACGTGCTCGTCTCGCCCGCGGGCAAGAGCTGGTCGATCGAGATCAATGGCGCCACCCTGCCCCGGCTGCTGGTCAATCGCCGCTATCATGCCCAGCTCGCCGCGGGCGCCCGCGACAAGACAGCCAGGGCGTGGCTTTCGGACAGTCTCGCCAGCGCCAACTGGCTCATCAAGGCGCTGGATCAGCGCCAGCGCACCATCCTCAAGGTGACCGAGGAGATCGTGCGCCGGCAGGAGGGCTTCTTCCGCCATGGCGTCACGCATCTGCGGCCGCTCACCCTGAAAGCCATCGCCGAGGAAGTGGGGCTGCACGAATCGACCATCAGCCGCGTCACCAGCAACAAATATCTCGCCTGCCCGCGCGGCACCTTCGAGCTCAAATATTTCTTCACCTCGGCCATCCAGTCGGCCGATGGCGGCGAGGCGGCTTCAGCCGAGGCGGTGAAGAGCCATATCCGCGCCCTGATCGCGGAGGAGAAGCCCAACGCTATCCTCTCCGACGACACGCTCGTCGAGCTGCTGCGCGAGAAGGGCTTCGACATCGCCCGGCGCACGGTCGCCAAATATCGCGAGGCGATCGGCCTCGGCTCCTCGGTTCAACGCCGACGCCAGAAAGCGCTGAGGGGCGGCTGACGAGACGGCGCTAGTCGATCGCTTTGGAGATGCCCCGGCCCGCCAGCAGGCCGAGCACCAGGAAGATCGCGAACAGCGCGACGGCGACGAAGAACAGGATCTTGGCAATGCCGACGAAGGTGCCGGCCACGCCGCCAAAGCCGAGCAGCGCCGCGACCGCGGCGATGATCAGCGCAATGATGGCCAGGCGAATCATGACGATACTCCTCGGTTGAACCCGATGCGAAAACGCTCCGGGGCAGCGCGGAGTTCCCGACCGGCTATGCCCTGCTAACGGCCAGTCCAGCGGACGACATCACACCGCCGCCGTCTTGCGGCTCTCCTCGACAGCGCCGGGCACGACCTGTGCCATGAGATGCTGGAGGTCCACCTTCTTGTTGTAGAGGCGCAGGTCATCGAAACGGCCGGCGCGCACTTTCTCCACGAAATCGGCATTGGCGATGTGCATCCGCCCGACACCGACCAGATCGAACTCGCCCGCCCCGAACCGGCGCGTCAGCTCGGCGAGGTCCGCCGCGACGCGCAGGCCTGGGTCCTCGCCATCGAACAGGTCGGCGAAGATGTCGCTGGAGAGGCCGATGCTGCCCGTGGTCATGACCGGCAGGCCGGCGAGGCGCCTGACCCAGCCGGCGATGCCAAGGCCCTGCTCCAGATCGGGCCATTCAGGCTTGCCGAAGCGGCGCGAGGAGACGTTCAGCATCGAGACGCCCGCCGCCCGCGCCAGCGCGCCGAACTCGGCAAGCTCCTCGGGCGTCTCGAACACCCGGGCGCCATAATCCACTTCCTTGAATTGCGAAAAGCGCAGCGAGAGCAGCGCGTCCGGCCCCAGCGCCTGCCGGATGGCGGCGGCGACGGCGAGCGGATAGCGCGCCCGATCGGCGATCGCCGGGCCGCCATAGCCGTCGTCGCGCACATTCGTCTCCGCCCAGAGAAACTGGTCCATGAGATAGCCATGGGCACAATGCAGCTCGACCCCGTCCGCACCGATCGCGCGCGCATCCTCGGCCGCGCGCACGAAGGCGGCGGCGATATCGTCCATCTCGTCGCGCGTCATGGCGCGCCCGCCTTCGCGCCCCGCCTGGATGAGACCGGACGGGCTGAGCGTCGGCGCATCGGCATGGGCGAAACCTTCCACCGGCCGCCGCTGCCCGCCCGGATGCCAGAGCTGGATCGCAAAGGCCGCGCCCGCGCCCCTGATCGCCTCGGCAAGCTCCGCCCAGCGTCCACGCGTCTCCCTATTCATGACGCAGAAGGCCGCCTGCCAGTAGCCGCTCGGATGATCCGGCGCGCAGCTCTCCGAGAAGATGAGTCCGACCCCGCCTTCGGCACGAGCGCGTAGATAATCGATGGTGCGCGGCGAAGGTCCGCAATTTTCGGTGAAGCCGATCTGCATGGCAGGCATCACGAACCGGTTGCGCAGCGTGACCCCGCCGATGGCCAACGGCGCGAACAGGGGCGTCAGATCGGGATCGGCCATGGGCTCTCCTCATGCGGACTCTGCGCCCGTCTGAACGCGAGGCTATGCCATATCCGCAGAGCCGCCAAGGGCGCGGTTGATCGGCCATCAGGAGAGCGAATATGGCAACGCACCGCCCCTGCCTTGCCGGATCTGCTTTTTGCGCCTGTTCCCAACCCGCAGGTGATTCCACCGGCATTGAAATCCCTCTAGAGAATGCGGATGACGACGCGCGCGCCCTCCTTCCTCCCCTTCGCCGTCGCCTGCCTCGGCGTCGCCCTGTTCGCGGGCATGGATGCCATCATGAAGGGCCTGTCGATGGCGATCGGCCCCTATAATGCGCTGCTCTGGCGCACGCTGGCCGGGGTCGCGCTGTTCGCCCCGCTCTATATCGTCAAGGTCCGCCGCATTCCGGACCGGGGCACGATGCTGCTCCATGTCAGCCGCAGCATTGCGGGCGGCGTCTCGGTGCTGCTGTTCTTCTGGGGGCTGGTGCGCGTGCCGCTGGCGCAGGGCATCGCCCTCTCCTTCATCGCGCCGCTGATCGCCCTCGGCCTTGCCGCCCTGTTCCTCAAGGAGCGCGTGGGGCGCCGGGCCGTGGCGGGCGCGCTCACCGCCTTTGTCGGCGTGCTCGTCATCCTCGCCGGCCAGTCCGGCGCGCAGGGACAGGCCGGCACGCTCGACGGCGCGGGCGCGATCCTCGCCGCCTCGGTGCTCTGGGCCGTCAGCCTCGTGCTGGGCCGGCGCCAGTCGCTGGCCGCGGGACCGATCGAGGTCGCCTTCGCATTCAATTTCATCGCCGCGCTGCTCTATGGCTCGGCCGCGCCATGGCTCGCGCGCATGCCGGACATGGCGCACTGGCCGACCATCCTGCTGGCCGCCATCGTGGGCACCAGCGGCATCATGCTGCTTGCCTGGGCCTACGCCCGCGCCGAGGCGCAGCGGCTGGTGGTCGTCGAATATACCGGCTTCATCTGGGCCTCCCTGCTCGGCTGGTGGGTGTTCGGCGAGACGGTGCTTACCACCACGCTGGCGGGCGCCGCGCTGATCGTGGCCGGCTGCCTCTGGGCGGCGCGGACGCAGCCGGGCCGGCCGCATCCCACTATCGAGCCGGAGGCTGCCTGATGACGCTAACAATCCGCGACGCCGTGCCCGAGGATATCGATCTCATCCACGGCTTCATCCTGGCGCTCGCCGACTATGAGCGGCTGCACCATGAGGTGCGCGCGGACAAGGCGGCGCTGGCCCGGCACCTGTTCGGCCCTCGCCCCATGGCCGAGGTGCTCATCGCGGAGCTTGACGGCGCAGCTATCGGCTTCGCGCTCTTCTTCCACAATTTCTCGACGTTCGAAGGGCGGCCGGGCATCTTTCTGGAGGATCTGTTCGTCGCGCCCGAGGCGCGCGGCCAAGGGGCAGGCAAGGCGCTGCTCGGCCGCCTCGCGCAGATCGCCATCGAGCGCGATTGCGCCCGGCTCGAATGGTCGGTGCTGGACTGGAACCAGCCGGCCATCGACTTCTACCGATCGCTGGGCGCGCGGCCGATGGACGAGTGGACCGTCAACCGGGTCGACGGCCCCGCGCTCGCCACGCTGGCGGACCTTGGCGGCAAACGGGGCGGCAAACGGGGCGGCGATCATGGCGGATGACGGGCTGCTCGACTGGCTGGGCGAGGAGCTGACCGCGCTCGGCAGCCTCTCGTGCCGGCGCATGATGGGCGGGCGGACCCTCTACCTGGACGGCACCGTCTTCGCCATTCTCGATGAGGGCGAGCTGTGGCTCAAGGCGGACGCGGCAAGCGATGCGGCCTGGGACGCAGCCGGTTGTCCGCGCTTCACTTACGAGATGGGCGAAGGCCGCACCGGCTCGATGAACTATCGCCGCGCACCGAGCGAGGTCTATGACGATGGCGATGCGCTGCGCCACTGGGCAGCGCTGGCGCTGGAGGCAGGCCGCCGGGCGCCGGTGAAGAAGACACGCCGGAAATAAGCCGAACTCTGCTCCGGGCACCGAACATCGGCGCGCTTCCCGGCGCGTGGAGGGCCGCTCCCACATCCTGACGCCGCCGCTTGAACGGCAGCGGGAGAGAAGCCCTCCCGCCCGGTCCTACCGCGCGGCCCCGCAGAGTATGCCGCCATTGCGCCGCACCGCCTGCACCCAGCCGAGCACCGCGCTCGCCGCCGAGTCGGT
>JAFKLU010000174.1 GCA_017304105.1 Sphingomonadales bacterium | reverse complement strand
GGCGAGACGATGACGGCCGAGGAAATGGACGCGCTGGGCGTGATGCATGCGGTCGTGGAGGCGAGCGAGCTGCAGGAGGCGGGGGATGCCCTGGCCGCGCGCCTGCGGGACAATGCGCCGCTGACGATCCGCGCCAGCAAGGAAGCGATGCGGCGGATCGCCTATGCCAATCTGCCGGACATGGATGATCTGATCGGCACCGTCTACGGCAGCGAGGATTTCCGGGCGGCGGTGAAGCGCTTCATCGCCAAGGAAAAGACCGTCTGGAAGGGGCGGTAGGGCATGGAAGGCCCCGCACCGCGCGTCGCGCTGATGGTGACATGCCTTGTCGATCTGCTGCGCCCGAGCGTGGGCGATGCGGCGGTCAAGCTGCTGGAGGATGCCGGGTGCATCGTGGATGTGCCGCGCCAGACCTGCTGCGGGCAACCTGCCTATAATAGCGGCGATATCGCCGATGCGCGCGAACTGGCTCGCAATATCATCGCGGCGTTCGAGGGCTTCGATTATGTGGTCGCCCCCTCGGGCTCCTGCGCGGGGATGATGAAGCTGCATTATGCCGAACTGTTCGAGCCCGACGATCCCTGGGGCGTGCGGGCTCAGGCGCTCTCAGCGAAGACCTTCGAGTTGATCTCCTTTCTGAGCGATGTGCTGTGCGTGGCGCTCGCGCCGGTGCGCTTCGACGGCAAGGTGACCTATCACGACAGCTGCTCAGGCCTGCGCGAACTGGGCATCGCCGCGCAGCCGCGCCGGCTGCTCGACAAAGTGGATGGGCTGGAGCGGGTAGAGCTGGAGGATGCGCAGGCCTGTTGCGGCTTTGGCGGCCTTTTCTGCACCAAATATGGCGAGATTTCGAACGAGATCGTCAGCCGCAAGGCCGAGGCGATCATCGCGAGCGGCGCCGACACGGTGCGGGCGGGCGATCTTGGCTGCCTCGTCAACATCGCCGGCAAGCTCAAGCGCATGCAGGCGCCTGTGGCAGTGCGCCATGTCGCCGAAGTGCTGGCCGGTCTGGACGTGCCCGCCATCGGCGAGCCCCGGCCATGAGCGCGCATCCCTCGCAAGCGCCGTTCAACGACCGGGTGAAGGCGGCGCTGGCGAACGTCACGCTCCAGCGCGCGCTGGAAAAATTCAAGACCAACTTCATGGTGCTGCGCGCGAACGCGGTGCGCGATCTCCCCGAGTTCGAGGAGATACGCTCCCATGCGCGGGCCATGAAGGACCATACGCTGGCGCATATCGACCTCTATATCGAGGCCTATGAGAAGAAGGTCGTCGAGAGCGGGGGCCATGTCCATTATGCGCCCGATGCGGCGGCGGCGCGGGAGCTGGTGCTGGAGATTTGCCGCCGTCATGGCGCGCGCACCGTCACCAAGGGCAAGTCCATGGCGTCCGAGGAGATCGCGCTCGGCGCTTATCTTCAGGCCAATGGGATCGAGGCGATCGAGACGGACCTTGGCGAATATATCATCCAGCTACGCGGCGAGACGCCCTCGCACATCGTGGCACCCTCGATCCATGTCACCAAGGATCAGGTCGCCGAGGATTTCCTGCGCGTCCACCAATCCTTCCCGCCGGAGCGCGACCTGACCGAGCCGCGCAGCTTGCTCGCCGAGGCGCGGCTGGTGCTGCGGGAGAAATTTCTGGCGGCGGATGTCGGCATCACCGGCGCAAATTGCCTGATCGCGGAGACCGGCAGTTCGCTCATCGTCACCAACGAGGGCAATGGCGACCTCACCCAGACGCTGCCGCGCGTGCATATCGTCATCGCCTCGTTCGAGAAGATCGTGCCCACTCTCAACGATGCGATGCAGATCGTCCGCCTGCTGCCGCGCTCGGCGAACGGGCAGGATACGACCGTCTATACCAGCATCTCCACCGGCCCGCGCCAGCAGGGCGATCCGGATGGACCGCAGGAATATCATGTCGTGCTGCTCGACAATGGCCGCAGCGGCATGCTGGCGACGGATTTTCGCGAGGCGTTGCGCTGCATTCGCTGCGGGGCCTGCATGAATCATTGCCCTGTTTATCAGGCGATTGGCGGGCATGCTTATGAGGCGGTTTATCCCGGTCCGATCGGCGCCGTGATGACGCCCTTGATCGCCGGGCTGGAGTCCTCGCGAGACCTGCCCAACGCATCGACCTTCTGCGGGCGTTGCGAGAGCGTCTGCCCGATGCAGATCCCCTTGCCCAAGCTGATGCGGCACTGGCGCACGGAGGAGTTCAGTCGGCACCTGACGCCGGTGCGGCAGCGCTGGGGCATCAAGCTCTGGGCGGCCGTCGCCCGGCAGCCATTGCTCTATCGACTGGCCACGGTGCTGGCGATCAGGCTCGGTGGTCTGTTCGGGAGGAAAGGCCGCTTCCAGCGTCTCCCGCTCGCGGCGAGCTGGAGTGACTGGCGCGATTTCCCGGCACCGGAGGGGGACACGTTCCAGAGCCGCTGGGCGAGGCGCCAGAGCGGGACGAAGCCGTGAGCGCGCGCGAGGCGATGCTTGGGCGGATTCGCCGCTCGCTGGGCGTGAGTGGGGCGGATGTCGAGCGGCGCGCGGCGGTTGCGGACAGGCTGATGCGGGCGCCGCGCGGGGTCGTGCCGGCGCGCGCGCAATTGCCCGCCGACGAGAAGCTGGCACTCTTCGTGCAAATGGCGCGAGCAGCCAGTGCGGAGGTCGAAATGATCGACGCCGCCGACATCGCGTCCACCATCGCGCACTATCTCGCCGAGCGGCAGTTGCCGGCCGCGCTCAAGACCGGGAGCGATCCCCGCCTGGCACGCATCGACTGGAGCCAGTCGGCGCTCGATGTCCGCTCCGGCGAAGCATCAGCGGACGACATGGCGACGCTCAGCCATGGCGAGGTCGGCGTCGCCGAGACGGGATCGCTCTTGCTCGTCTCCGGGGCGGAAAATCCGACTTTGCTCAATTTCCTGCCGCTCGCGCATATCGTGCTGCTCAATGAGCGCGACATCGTCGGTGATGCAGAAACGGCGCTGGAGCGACTGCAGGCGATGTTCGGCAAGGGGCGTATGCCGCGGCTGGTCAATTTCATCACCGGGCCATCGCGCTCGGGGGATATTGAGCAGACCATGTATCTTGGCGCTCATGGGCCGCGCTATCTGCTGGTGCTGGTCGTCAGACCCTAGACTTTTGAGAGGTTCCTGCGGAAGCCGCGGCGGGGCATGGCAGCGACGACCATGCCTGAGCTCCTGGCTTCCGCAGGGGCACCAGAATTAGTCGACCCGGTGCAGCGGCGTCGCCGCGTCGATCCGCAGAAACAGCATCGCCGCCACGAAGGAGAGGATGGCGAGGATAAAGAAGGCCGGATTCCAGCCGCTGTGGGCGACGATATAGCCGGTCGCTACCGATGCCAGCGCCCCGCCGATATTCCCGAACGTATTCATGACGGCGGAGACAGACCCGGCAAAGCTGCCGCCAATGTCCAGCGTCACCGCCCAGGAGACGCCCACGGTCAGCTCAAGCCCGAACACCGCGATGCAGAACCACGCGACGCAGACCATCGGATCGTTGGCCAGTACGGCCATGGGTATCGTTGCCGCCGCCAGCAGGAAGCCGGCGATCGCGACGATGCGGCGGGCCGAGCGCAGATCGCCCGAGCGTTCCAGCAGTCGGTCCGAGACCCAGCCGCCCGCCATGTCGCCCACGACGCCGGCCATCAAGGGCGCGCTCGCATAAATGCCCATCTCCACGAGGCTGAAATCGCGGGCATCGTTCAGATATTTGGGAAACCAGGTCAGGAAGATGCCGATGCTGTAGGCATAGCAGAAATACATGGCCGAGAGCGTCCACATCTGGCTGTTGCCGAGCAACGACCGCCACGGGACGGCGCCGCGCGCCTTGACGGACGTGTCGCCCAGCGCATCCGCGATCAGCGTCTGCTCGGCGGGGTTGACTCCGCGATGTTCGGTCGGCGTGTCGCGCTAGAACCAGAACCAGAAGGCCGCCCAGCCAAGGCCGGCCAGCGCGAAAATGAAGAACGGCGCACGCCAGCCGAAATGGACGATCAGGAACACCACGAAGGCAGGGGTCAGCGCGCCGCCCAGCCGTGCGCCGGCATGCGTCACGCCCTGTGCCCAGCCGCGCTCGGCCAGCAGCATCCAGCGCGAGAGGGAGCGCGTGGCGATGGGGAAGGCGCCGGCTTCGCCCATGCCGAACAGGAAGCGGCAGACGATCATGGAACTCGCGGACCAGGTGAGCGCCGTGGCGGCGGTGAAGCTGGACCACCACACCACAATGCCGGTGAGCGCACGGCGCGGGCCGAATTTGTCGCCCAGCCAGCCGCCGGGGATCTGGAACAGCGCGTAGGCGATCTGGAAGGATGCGAAGATCCAGCCCATCGTCACCAGCGAGAAGCCATATTCCTCCTGGATGGCGGGGGCCGCGGTCGAGATGACGACGCGGTCCATATAGGTGATCATATAGGCCGCGACGGTCAGCCACAGCACCTTGTGCCGGACGCGGGTCGGCCGGGCTTGCGAGCCTGTCGCGCTGCTTTGCGGAGCCGTTTCCATCACGGCGTGACCGACGGCACCTTGCGGCCCGCGATATAAACGGCGCTGATCTTGCGCGTGTTGAGGATGTTCGTCAGCGGATTGGCGTCGAGCACCACGAAGTCCGCCCATTTGGCGCGCTCGAGCGTGCCGATCTCCTTCGCGCCAAGTATTTCTGCGGCGTCCCGGGTGGCCGCCTGCAGTGCGCGGGCGGGCGTGACGCCCGAGGCGACCATCAGTTCCATCTCCCAGTGGCCGGAATAGCCGGCGACCCGTCCCGGCGGTCCGGCATCCGTCCCCGCGCCAAAGGTCACGCCGGTATCGGCGAGCCGCTTGAAATTGGCTTTGGCGCGATCGAAGAATTTGGGAAGCTGGGGGAAGACCGGTGCGCTGGAGATGGTTTTCTGGCGCTCCTCGCTGCCGAGCTGGCGGAGCGTCTCGGGCGACACCGATTGCTGGAAGAAATGATCGTCGAGCTGCGGCGCGTGCTTGCCATAGGCGAACATCGCGGCCTCGCGGCTGAGCGTCGCGGCGACCTGCACTGTACCTTTCTCCTTCATCTGACGGAGCAGGGCAGGGTCGGCATCTGCATCGCGGATGCTGTGGACGAAGCCGTCGATGCCCTGCGCCGTGAGACGCCTGGCATCCTCGAGATAGAAGATGTGAGCGAAGGCCTTGAGGCCATTGCGGTGCGCCGCATCGATCACCGCCTGGCTGATCTCGGGCGGCATTTTGGGCATGGTCCTGAGTTCGTCATCGAGCCAGAACTTGATATAATCCGCCCCCTTGGCAGCCTGTGCGTCCACGACAGCCGCCGCTTCCTTGGGCGTGCCGACCGGCGTGTTGATGCCGGGCACGCCGCCATAGCCGCCGCGAAAGACGATGCCCTGCCCGCTGGTGAAGAGCCGCGCCATCGTCGGGCGGCCAGCGCGCTGCTCGTCTCGCACGGAGAAGATCAGGTCCTTGTCCGTGCCCATGATCGCGACGGTGGTGAAGCCGTAGGCGGCATAGGTCGAGAGATCCTTCTCGACATTCTCGCGCGTGTAGAACTCCTCCTTCTGGACGAGATCATGGACATTGCCGAGATGGATGTGCGTATCGATGAAGCCGGGGGTGACGAACTTGCCGGTAAGATCGACGACCGCGGCGTCCGCCGGCGGGCGCGCCTCGGACGCCGGGC
>JAFKLU010000173.1 GCA_017304105.1 Sphingomonadales bacterium | reverse complement strand
CAGGCGCTCGACCAGAAGATCGAGCAAATGCTGCGCGGCTGGGTCCATGCCGTGGAGCAGGGCCTCGCCGATCTGGGCGAAGGCAATCGCGCGGCCGTGCTTGCCCAGCGTTATGCCCCCGGCCTGCCGATTTCCTACCGCGAGAGCGCCGGCCCCGCGGAAGCCGCCAAGGACATCGTGGAACTGCATCGCCTCGGCGGCCCCGGCGAGCGCAGCGTCCGCTTCTATCGCGCCGAGGGCGACGACGCGCGCACGCTGCGCGTCAAGATCTACAGCCCGGAGCCACTGGTCCTCTCCGAGGCGGTGCCGGCGCTTGAGAATTTCGGCTTCCGCGCGCTGGAGGAGCGCAGCACGCCCGTCACGCCGGATGGCTCGCTCGGCCATATCCAGCGCTTCGTCCTGCAGCGTCAGGATGGCGGCCCGGCCGCGCCCGTGCTGGAGCGCGCCGGCATCGTCGCCGAGGCGCTCGACGCCGTGCTGGAGGGACGCGCGGAGAATGACCGCTTCGCCGAGCTCATCGTCTCCGCCGGCATCGGCCCGCGCGACATCGTCTTCCTGCGCGCCATCTTCCGCTATCTGCGCCAGACCGGCATTTCCTACGGCCTCTCGACCGTGGTCGAAGCGCTGCGCCGCGAGGCGCCCGTCTCGCACCTGCTGCTCGACCTGTTCGTCGCCCGCCATGATCCCGAGCATCTGCGCGACGCCCCCGCCATCGATGCGCTGAATGGCGAGATCGACATCGCGCTGGAGCAGGTGAGCGGCCTCGATGACGACCGCATCCTGCGCCTCTATCGCGCTGTCATACAGGCGACGCTGCGCACCAACGCCTTCTCGCCCGCCGCGCAGGAAGCGCTGGCCTTCAAGCTCGATTCAGCGCTCGTGCCAGGGCTGCCCAAGCCGCTCCCCTGGCGGGAGATCTGGGTCTATTCGCCGCGTGTCGAGGGCATTCACCTGCGCGCCGGGCGCATCGCACGCGGGGGCCTGCGCTGGTCCGACCGACGCGACGATTTCCGCACCGAGATTCTGGGCCTCATGAAGGCGCAGCGGGTCAAGAATGCCGTCATCGTGCCGACCGGCGCCAAGGGCGGCTTCTACCCCAAGCAGCTCCCCTCCCCGACCGATCGCGACGCCTGGCTGGCGGAAGGGGCGGAAAGCTACCGCATCTTCATCCGCGCCCTGCTCTCGCTCACGGACAATATCGTGCAGGGCAAGGTCGTGCATCCCAAAGGCGTCGCCATCCTCGATGGCGAGGACCCCTATTTCGTCGTCGCCGCCGACAAGGGCACGGCGACTTTCTCGGATGTCGCCAATGCCCTCGCCATCGAGCGCAACTTCTGGCTGGGCGATGCTTTCGCAAGCGGCGGCTCGAACGGCTATGACCACAAGGCCATGGGCATCACCGCGCGCGGCGCCTGGATCAGCGTCCAGCGCCATTTCGCGGAAATGGGCGTGGACGTGCAGAAGGAGCCGGTCCGCGTGATCGGCGTGGGCGACATGTCGGGCGACGTGTTCGGCAACGGCATGCTGCTCTCCAAGACGATCCGGCTCGTCGCCGCCTTCGATCATCGCCACATCTTCATCGATCCCGATCCCAGCCCGGCCGCGAGCTGGAAGGAACGCGCCCGCCTGTTCAGTCTGCCGCGCTCAAGCTGGGATGATTATGACAAGGCGCTCATCTCCAAAGGCGGCGGCGTCTTCCCGCGCAGCCTCAAGAGCATCACGCTCAGCCCGGAAATGCAGGCGCTCATCGGCACGGACGAGCAGGCCATGGAGCCCACGGCGCTCATCTCCGCGCTGCTGCGGGCGCAGACTGACCTGCTCTGGTTCGGCGGCATCGGCACCTACATCAAGGCCGCCGCGCAGAGTAATGCCGATGTGGGCGACGCGGCCAATGATCGCCTGCGCGTGGATGCCGAGGATGTGCGCGCCAAGGTGATCGGCGAGGGCGCCAATCTGGGCGTGACGCAGGCGGGGCGCATCGCCTACGCGCTCCGGGGCGGGCGCATCAACACCGACTTCATTGATAATTCGGCCGGCGTCGACTGCTCGGACAATGAGGTCAACATCAAGATCGCCCTCAACAAGGAGATGGCCGAAGGTCGCCTCACGGAGGAGGCGCGCAACACGCTGCTGCACGAGATGACCGACGAGGTGGCGCAAATCGTGCTGGAGGATAATCGCTTCCAGGCGCTTGGCCTGTCGATCGCCCAGACCGGCGGCGTGGACGATCTCGCCTCCTATGTCCGCCTCATCGGCACGCTGGAGGGCGCGGGCCATCTCGATCGCCGCGTGGAGGGTCTGGCGAGCGATCAGGAGCTGTTGCGCCGCGCCGGGGACCAGCTTGGCCTCACCCGGCCGGAGCTTGCCGTGCTCGTCTCGACCGCCAAGCTCACGCTTCAGGACGCGATCGAGCACAGCCAGCTCGGCGCCGATCCCGCGCTGGAGGATGATCTGCTGCGCGCCTTCCCGCCGCAGATGCAGCAGCGCCATGCCGATGCGATCCGCGCCCACCAGCTGCGCAACGAGATCATCGCGACCAAGCTCGCCAACCGCATCGTCAATCGTCTGGGGGTGATCCTGCCGTTTACGCTCGCGGAGGAGGCAAGCTGCACGCTCGACGAGATCGCCCGCGCCTTCGTCATCGCCGAGCATCTGTTCGACGTGCGCAAGCTGTGGGACGATATCGACGCGGCCAATGTGAGCGAGCAGGCGCGTCTCGCGCTCTACCGGCAGGTGGCCAGTGCGATGGCAGGCCATATCGGCGACACGCATCGCTCCCTTCCGACCGATCTGCGCCCCGCGGGCGCGATCACCATGCTCTCCCCGGCCATCGAGACGCTCGGCAGGGATGTGGACAGCCTGCTCCAGCCCGAACCCGCCCGCCGCGCGTCCAATCTCCTTGAGGAGCTGATGGAGCTGGGCGTCAGCAAGGCGCTGGCCGCGCGCGTCGTCATGCTGGTCAAGATGGATGGCGCCATCGGCCTCGCCATGCTGGCGCGCAATCTGGGCCAGGAGGAGCTCGGCATCGCCCGCGCCTTCACCGAGCTGGGCGAAGCGCTCGGCATCGACTGGCTGCAGGGTACCGCTGCGCGCATGACCCCGAGCGATCCGTGGGAGCGCCTGCTGGTGACGGGCAGCTCGCGCGATCTGCAGCAGATGCGCCTCACCTTCCTGTCCAACGCCGTATACAAGGAAAGCCACGCCTTCGTCTCCGAATGGCTACGCCGCCACGATGCGGCGGTGATCAAGTATCGCCAGCTCATCGCCCGCGCGCAGGCCGCCTCCTCGCCCACGGCGGCGATGGTGGCGGAGCTGACCGGACAGGCGCGGGCGCTGCTGGCGCGGTAGAGAAGGGCGGGAAGGCTACTTCTTCGCCGGCTCTCTGGGCCGCATCAGCCAGGGCTTTACCGCCCCGCTCGGCTTGGGCGTTCCGTCCAGCCGCACCGCGCGGATGATCTTGACCGGCTTCTTGATCATCTGCCCGAACATGACGCCGCGCCCGCAGCATGTATCCAGCGACAGGATGCGCTTGATGACGTCCATGCCCGAGATGACCTGACCGAAGGCGGCATAGCCCTCATAGCCCGGCCGCGCGTCCAGCGTGGGATTGGGGCCGACCTGGATCGAGAAGTTGCCGGTGCCCGAATTGGGCTCCTTGTGGCGCGCCATGGAGATGGTGCCGTCCAGATGCTTGAGGCCGGTCTTGCTGGTTGGCTCCAGCTCCACCGTGGGGAAATAGACCCGCCGCGCCTCGGTATCGATGCCGCCTTGCACGAAACCGAGCTTCGCATTGTCCTTGCGCCGATAGGCCCGATAGAAGCTTGTATTGTCGAGCCGGCCATCATCCACATAGATCATGAAGTTGGCGACGGTCTTGGGCGCGCGCTTCTGGTTCAGCGCCAGCACGATATTGCCCATGCTCGTTTCCAGCCGCACGCGCACAAAGCCCGGCGTCGCCCGCGTCGCGGACTGGGCGGTCGCGGCGGAAAGGGGAATGAGGGCGATGAGGCACGCGAAAAGCAGGCGGGAAATCAGCGACATGTCTCTCGGGATAGCTTTTCTGGGACGAACGTGGCCTGAACATGTCAGCAGCGGCCGAGAGTTTCAACCCGCCTCATGACCCGTGCGAAGCCCCCGGAGCCGCCGTTCCCCATCCACGAAGGATAGGGGAGCGGCGTCAGCGCTGAGCGGGCGAGGAGGCTTGCTCCTCGCCTCTCCTTGAGCGGTCAGGCGGTCACGCGGCGGCGGTTCGCCACCAGATTGTCCACCACGCTCGGGTCCGCCAGCGTCGAGGTATCGCCCAGCTGATCCACAGCGTCCTCCGCAATCTTGCGCAGGATGCGCCGCATGATCTTGCCCGAGCGCGTCTTGGGCAGGGCAGGGGCGAACTGGATCACGTCCGGTGTCGCGATCGGGCCGATCTCGTGCCGCACCCACTGCACCAGTTCCTTGCGGAGCGCTTCGTCGCCCACCTCGTTCGCGTTCAGCGTCACATAGGCATAGATGCCCTGACCCTTGATGTCGTGCGGCATACCCACGACCGCTGCCTCGGCCACCTTGGCGTGGGCGACGAGCGCCGATTCAACCTCGGCCGTGCCCATGCGGTGGCCTGAGACGTTGATGACGTCATCCACGCGGCCGGTGATCCAGTAGAAGCCGTCCTCGTCGCGCCGGCAGCCATCCCCGGTGAAATATTTGCCCTTGTAGGTGCTGAAATAGGTCTGGAAGAAGCGCTCATGGTCGCCCCAGACGGTACGCATCTGCCCCGGCCAGCTATCGCCTATGACCAGATTGCCCTCGCAGGCGCCCTCCAGCACATTACCCTCCGCATCGACGATCTGCGGCACGACGCCGAAGAACGGCGTGGTCGCGCTGCCGGGCTTGAGGTCCACCGCGCCGGGCAGCGGCGTGATCATATGGCCGCCCGTCTCGGTCTGCCACCAGGTGTCCATGATCGGGCAACGCGCGTCGCCCACCACGCGATAATACCATTCCCACGCCTCGGGATTGATCGGCTCGCCGACCGATCCCAGGATGCGCAGCGAGGCACGGCTGGTCTTCTTCACCCAGTCGTCGCCCTCGCGCATCAGCGCGCGCAGCGCGGTCGGCGCAGCGTAGAAGGTGCTCACCTTGAACTGGTCGACCACCTGCCAGAAGCGGCTGTGATCGGGATAATTGGGCACGCCCTCGAACATCACCGTGGTGGCGCCGTTCGCCAGCGGGCCGTAGACGATGTAGCTGTGCCCCGTGACCCAGCCGATGTCCGCGGCGCACCAGTAGATGTCGCCCGGCCGGTAATCGAACACATAATGATGCGTCATCGCGGCCCAGAGCAGATAGCCGCCGGTCGTGTGCAGCACGCCCTTGGGCTTGCCGGTCGAACCGCTCGTATAGAGGATGAACAGCGGATCCTCGGCGCCCACGGGATCGGCCGGACAGTCCGGCGAGGCCGCGTCGCGCAGTTCGTGATACCAATGGTCGCGACCGTCCGTCATGCCGATCGCGCCGCCGGTGCGCTTCACGACGATGACGGAACTCACGCTGGTGCAATGCTGCAGCGCCTCGTCGACATTGGCCTTGAGCGGGATCTTCTTGCCGCCGCGCAGGCCCTCGTCTGCGGTACCGAGTGGATCGCGCCGATCCGGGCGCAGGCCAGCATCGCCATCGCCGCCTCGGGGATCATCGGCAGATAGATGGTGACGCGGTCGCCCTTGCGCACGCCCTGCCCCTTGAGCAGATTGGCGAACCGGCACACTTCCTCGTGCAATTGGCGGTAGGTGATCGTGCGGCTTTCGGACGGATCGTCGCCCGCCCACAGGATCGCCGGCACGTCGCCGCGCTCGGCGAGATGGCGATCGAGGCAATTGGCCGCGATGTTGAGCTGCCCGTCGGCGAACCACCGGATGCCGAAGCTGTCGGCATCGAAGCTGGTTTCCTTGACCTTGGTGAACGGCACGATCCAGTCGATCCGCGCAGCCGCCTCGCGCCAGAAGCCGTCCGGATCACCGACCGATCGGTCGTACATCTCGGCATATTGTTCGGCATTTACATAGGCGCGCGCGCGCCATTCGGCAGTGACGGGATAGACAGACTGGCTCACTGGCCTCTCCTCTAGGACTCCCTCACAGCCTAGCCCCTTTGCAGGCACAGTGCCAAGCGGTTGGAGCGGGCATTATCAGCGCGCGGGCTGCAAAAATTTATCCCGAGAAGTAGTTTTTTGCATGCTGCGTCGCAGCGAAATGGCGGATTTCAGCCCTCGCCGCCCCATAGAACCTGGCCATCGGGGTCCATGACTTGTGCCAGCCGCCGCGCCGCGCGACGGGCCAGGCGCTGGACCTCGGCCTTGCGCCGCGGTGCCGGCAACGGCTCGCTGGGCGCGGCGCGGACGATCTCCGCGTCATATTGATCCGCCACGATGAGGCCCGTGCGCCCCGGCCAGAGCGCCTCGCCCTCGAACAGGCCGAGATCGAAGCCGGCCGGCACGGCCCAGAAATAGCGGTCGCAATAGTCGAAATAATCCGGCCATTTGCCATCACCGAGCAGATCCGCTCGGCTGCATTTGATCTCGACAGCGATAATGAAGCCGCGCGCATCCACCGCCATGATATCCAGCCGCCGCCCATTGGGCAGCGGCACTTCCGGCACGCCGAAAATATCGTGCCGCGCGAAGAGGCGCAGCACCCCACGGGTCACGGCGAGCGCCGTGCCGTCGCAGAGCAACGGACCGGGTGTAAGATCGGGGAGAGGAGCCGAATCCATCGCCGCTGATTAGAACAGGTCGTGAACAGGCTCAACCCTGTTCCTCAGACCCGCGCGATGGAATGATGAGAGGCGATCGCGCGGACCGCCTCCGGCTTAACGATAGAAGACGTGTCCGCCGATCCGCGTCACGCGTTCACGGTCCCAGCCCGGAGCGACGCGCGCGGCGTGGAAATAGAGCGCGCCTTCGACCGGATTGTCCCAGCTGCCCTGCTGTGCAATGCGCGCGATGGCCTTGGCCGTGCGCCATTGGCCGGCATTGCCGGGGACGGCAGGCAGACGGCCGGCGCGCACGAAGCTGAACTGGCCGGGCTGCGTCACAACGCCACACAGGCTGCTCGGGAAGCGGCCTGAGCGGGCGCGCTGCAGGACGACATTGGCCACGGCGAGCTGACCGTTCAGGCTCTCGCTGCGGGCCTCATAATAGATGGCGGTGGCGAGGCAGTGCGCTTCGCTATCCAGCGCGGCATCCTGGTTCGACTGAGAGACCAGCTCGGCGAGCGTATCGGCTTCGTCGGCGGTCGCGACGGCGGGCTCAAGCGCAGGCTGGACGAAAGAAGAGGTTTTCTTGCCCGGCTCAACCGACGTGTCGTTCGCGACGAGGTCAGCGGCGACGAGGACGGGAGCCTCAAGGGGGCTGGTGACGGGTGAAGCAGTGTCAGGCGTGACATCTGCGAAGGCGAGGGTTGAGGACATCAGTCCGATCGCTGCAACAGCAGCGACAGCGAGATATTTCGACATGAACTTTCTGAACTATGCGGTGGGTCGGCTGGCGAAGCACCGGTCGGCATATGGGATGACGACTTTAAGTGTTCGGTCCGCCCCCCGTCTGCGTGTTTGCTTCGGCGGGCCCCCATGACCTGCCTCTGCAACCTGCGCGAGGTGGGTGGGCTTTGGCGGCCCTGGAACTTTGAGTCAAGCCGAGCAGAGCAGCTCAGCGGCCAGTCGTTGTCCATCTGCGACATCCAGTTCCATGAACCAGATATCCGGGTCGATACGCGTCCGGCGCTCGATATATTGGCTTAAGACGCTGTATTCGCTGATATTATTCGGCCCGACCGCGACCAATTGGGTTTTCCCGTCGAGTCCGGTAACGCGCTCGAAAAGCCCGACATTTTCGCCCCGATCGACGATCTGCACCACGATCGCGCCGCTCATCGCCTCGCCCTTGTGGAGGACGGCGGCAAATCCGCCCGCGCTCTGGGCCCGGCGCACGAGCGCGCTGACCAGCATCTGGCTCGTCAGGCGCTCGCTCATGCCTCCGTCTCACGCGGCAGCACATAGCCCGGCAGGCTCGCCAGGGGGACGGCCGAGCGCATGAAGGTGCCGGTGCCGCGCCCCACTTCCTCGCCCTGCGCATCGACCAGCCGCGCCTCCGCGACATAGACGCGTCGCTTGCCGGAGAGCCAGCGCCCTTCCGCCACGATCGGCCCGGCCTTGAGCGGCTTGGTGAAGAGCAGGTTGAACGCCGTGGTGAGCAGAAACCGGTCGCTCACCAGGCTGTTGGCGGCATAGAAGGCCGCATCATCCAGCATCTTGAAGTAGAGCGTGCCATGGGTCGCACCGGCCGCATGAAAATAGGCGGGCGCCACGTCGAAGGCGATGCGCGCTTCGCCCGCTGCCGGGATGGACAGGCGGGAGGGGAAGAGGCGGTTGATCGGCGCCGAGGCATAGAGCCGTTCGAGAGCCCGGAAATGCGCTTCCTCGCCCGAGGGCCCGGATCCGGCCAGTTCCGTTCCGTCAGGCTGCGTTACGCGTCTCACCGCCGGCGAGCAGGGCATAAAGCGCCGCATCCGAACCGACGCCGCGAATGCGCGCCAGATGCCGCTCATTGCGCAGCAGACGTGAAACCCGCGCGAGGGTCTTGAGATGCTCGGCGCCGCTATCAGATGGCGAGAGCAGCATGAACACGACGTCCACCGGCGCCTCGTCGATCGCATCGAAGCTGATCGGCTCGGCCAGCAGCATCACGGCGCCGCGAACCTTGTCCAGCTTGTCCAGCTTGGCGTGGGGGATAGCGATGCCACCGCCGAAGCCAGTCGAACCGAGCCGCTCGCGCTCGGTGATACGCTCGATCACCTCAGCGGCGTCGAGGCCATAGGCCGTCTCGACGAGCTGACCGAGCTTCTGGAAAAGCTGCTTCTTGGTGGAGACGTTGACTGCGGACGACACGGCGTTCGCCGTCAGCAAATCGCTGAAATTATCCATGTTCACCTGTGTCCTGCGGCAGCAGACCCATCGCGCCGCACAGGGGCATACGGAAAGTCCGTGATTGCCGCCGGGAAAGTCTGGTGCCCCATAGTAACAAAGCGCTCCGGGGTCAACCGACGCAGGTCATCGGCAGGGGGC
>JAFKLU010000172.1 GCA_017304105.1 Sphingomonadales bacterium | reverse complement strand
CCCGCGCGGCGATCAGATCGGAAAGTCCGCTTGCTGCGATCAGATGGGCCAGATCCTGCGGTTCGAGGCCATTGCCACCAAGCCGAAGATTGTCCGCAAGCGTGCCGGGCAGCAGCAAGGGACGCTGCCCGGCCCATCCCGTCAGGCCAGTCAACGCACCCGCGGCCACATCCGCATCGTTCAGGATGATCCGGCCAGCCGACACTCGTGCCAGTCCGATCAGGGCATGGAGCAGCGAGGATTTGCCAACACCGGTCGGGCCAGTCACGACGTGCAGGCCGGGCGCCCCCCAGCACGCGGTGATCGGCCCGATGCAGATGCCGTCATCATAGCGGATCGTCAGGCCCTCGGCGCGGAGCTCGCTGATGGGATCGGGCCATACGCCTGGAGCTGTCGGTGCCACCGAATGCACCAGATCCAGCGCGGCGGCCACGCTGCGCTCGGCGGCCTGGCCTTGCTGCTTGTCATGATAGGCCGCCGCGAGCCGCCGCATGCCGAGATAGAATTCCGGGGCGAGCGCCAGGGCGAAGAAGGCTTCGCCAAGGCTCAGCTCTTCCGGAGCCGGGAACGGCAGCAGCCCCAGCAGCGAGAATCCGCAATAGACCGCCACCAGTGCCACGGACAGGGCCGCGAAGAATTCCAGCATGGCGCTGGATACGAAGGCGATCTTGAGGACCTGCATGGTGCGAGCCGCGACTTCGCGGGCTGCCCCGCCGATCTGGCGGGCGACGCGATCCTCCGCGCCGAAGGCAAGGATCGCCGGCAGCGCCGCCACCCGGTCGACGAAAAGGCCGGACAAGCGAGAGAGAGCCAGGAACTGCCGGTCTGCCTCGGCCTTGCCGGCAAGGCCGGCCAGCGCCATGCCCGCACCGAAGGGAATCAGCGTGGTCAGCAGGATCAGGGCGGAAAACCAGCTGGCGAAAGCGACAGCCACCGCGATGATCAGCGGGGAAAGCATGGCCGCCAGCCGCAGCGGCTGAAAGCGGGCGATCAGTCCCTCGTGCGCCTCCACATCATCGATCGCCACGCGCAGATCTTCGCCGATCAAGCGCCCGCGTAACTGCCCGCTGGGTAGGAGCGCAGCCATCACGCGGCGACGCAGATCAGACTTCGCGCGGGTGGCGGTCCGTTGACCGCTGAGTCCCGCCATGGCCTGCACGCCCGCGCGCAGCAGGCCGCTGGTAACGATCCCGGCCAGCAGTCCCCATGCCTGTGCGGTCAGCGCCTCAGCCGTCCACGACGCGATGAACGCGGCCAGGCAGGCGGCGAAAAGGACGGCGCCTGCCGTGTCGCTGAGCCACCACAATCCAGCCGCTTGGCCAGCGGCATTGATTGATCGGCGGCGGGGCGCTGAAGTGGCGGATAGGGACTGATGAGCGGACATTTTGCTTTCAGGTCGCGATTGACGAGAGTTTCATATTAGAATATTCGCAAATTCAATAAATGAGTGGATGCGCTGAGTCGAGTCCCATCCGGCCAATCGGGCCGGTAAAGGAGCGTGCATATGGATATGGCGGTTGTCGAGCTTAGTCGGCTCCAGTTCGCGCTTACCGCGATGTATCACTTTCTCTTTGTTCCCCTGACCCTTGGCCTGTCGTTCCTGCTGGTCATCATGGAAAGCATCTACGTGATGACCGGCCGGGAAATCTGGCGGACCATCACGCGCTTCTGGGGCAAGCTGTTTGGCATCAACTTCGTACTTGGCGTTGCCACCGGCATCACCATGGAGTTCGAGTTCGGCACCAACTGGGCCTACTACTCGCACTATGTCGGCGACATCTTCGGGGCGCCGCTGGCGATCGAGGGGCTGATGGCCTTCTTCCTCGAAGCGACGTTCGTCGGCCTGATGTTCTTTGGCTGGGACAAGCTGTCGAAGATCGCGCATCTCGCCGTTACCTTCCTGGTCGCGCTCGGCTCCAACCTCTCCGCGCTGTGGATCCTCATCGCCAATGGCTGGATGCAGAACCCGGTCGGCGCCCGGTTCAATCCCGAAACCATGCGCATGGAAGTGACCGATTTCTATTCGGTGCTGTTCAATCCGGTGGCGCAGGCCAAGTTCGTCCACACCGTCAGCGCAGGCTATGTCGCCGCCTCCGTCTTCGTCATGGGGGTATCGGCGTACTACCTGCTCAAGGGCAAGTGGACGAATGTGGCTCGCCGCTCGATGATGGTGGCCTCGGCCTTTGGTCTTGCCTCATCGCTCTCGGTCGTCGTGCTCGGCGACGAATCCGGCTACGCGCTCACCGACAACCAGCGCATGAAGCTCGCCGCGATCGAGGCCATGTGGCACACCGAGGAGGCGCCGGCCGGCCTCTCCCTGTTCGGCATCCCCGACATGGAAGCGCACGAAACCCATTGGGAAGTGAAAGTGCCCTATGTGCTGGGCCTCATTTCCACCCGCAGCCTGACTGGTGAGGTCACGGGCATCAACGAGTTGGTGCTGAAGGCGGACGAACGCATCCGCAGCGGCATCGTCGCCTATGACGCGGTGGAAAAGCTGAAGGTCAACCGCACCGACATGGCCGCGCGCGAACAATTCGAGCGTCACAAGGCCGACCTCGGCTATGCCATGCTGCTGAAGCGCCATGTGGCTGATCCGCGCGCCGCCACCGACCAGCAGATCATGCTGGCGGCCAAAGACACGATCCCCAACGTGCCGCTGATGTTCTGGCTGTTCCGCATCATGGCGGGGCTGGGCTTCTTCTTCATCGGCTTCTTCGCGCTGGCCTTCTACTGCGCTTCGGCCTGCCAGTTCAGCAAGCGCTGGTTCCTGAAGATTGCGGTGGCCATCATGCCGCTGCCGTGGATCGCGATCGAATTTGGCTGGATGCTGGCCGAGATCGGGCGTCAGCCCTGGGCAGTGGAAGGCGTTCTGCCCACATTCCTGGCCGCGTCGTCGCTGACGGTCAGCCAGATCTGGACCACGATCATCGGCTTTACTCTGCTGTATGGCGCGCTGGCCGTGATCGAAGTGCGCCTGATGATCGCCACGATCCGCAAAGGTCCGGTGGAACACCATGAACCCGAAGAAGTACGCGGCCAGGCGGGCTATGCTCCGCTGCCCGCAGAATAAGGGAGGCTGAGACGATGGAAATCCCTCTCGATTATGAAACCCTGCGGGTCATCTGGTGGGGCCTGATGGGCACCCTGCTGATCGGCTTTGCCCTGACCGATGGCTATGACTTGGGCGTGGCTTCGCTGATGCCCTTCATCGGCAAGACCGACGAGGAGCGCCGCATGGCGATCAACGCGATCGCGCCGCACTGGGAAGGCCACCAGGTGTGGTTCATCCTCGGCGGCGGGGCGATCTTCGCCGCCTGGCCGTTTGTCTATGCGGTGAGCTTTTCGGGCTTCTACCTTGCCATGTTCCTGGTGCTGTCGGCCCTGATCCTCCGCCCGGTCGCATTCAAGTATCGCTCCAAGCGCCCGGACCCCGCCTGGCGCAGCCGCTGGGACTGGGCGCTGTTCACCGGTGGCTTCGTGCCGGCGCTGGTGTTCGGCGTGGCGGTGGGCAACGTGCTGCAGGGCGCCCCCTTCCGGCTCGATAGCGACTTGCGCAGCTTCTACGAAGGCTCGCTCATTGGCCTGTTCTCGCCCTTTGCAATGATGACCGGGCTGCTGTCCGTTGCCATGGTCGTGATGCATGGTGCTGGCTTCCTGTCGGTCAAGATCGAGCGCGGGGCGGTGCTGGACCGCGCCCGCCGGATCGGCAGTGTCGCGGCGGTCGCCAGCCTTGTCCTGTTCGCGGCCGGCGGCCTGTGGGTTGCCAATGGGGTGATGGGTTTCCGCCTGGAAGGCGTGGTCGATCCCAATGGCCCCTCGAACCCGCTGTTCGTAAAAACGGTGGCGGCGCCTGGTGCCTGGATGGACAATTATGGCCGCCATCCGTGGATGCTGATCGCGCCGATCCTCGGCCTGGCTGGACCTGTTATCGCGCTGCTCGGCATCCGCCGCCACAGCCACGTGCTGAACCTGGCCGGATCGTCGCTGGCAACGGTGGGGATTATCGCCACGGTTGGCTTGTCAATGTTCCCCTTCATCCTGCCGAGCTCGATCGATCCGCAATCGAGCCTGACGGCGTGGAACGCTTCCTCCAGCCACCTGACGCTGTGGATCATGCTGATCGTGACGCTGATCTTCCTGCCGCTGGTGCTGGCCTACACGGCATGGGTGATGAAGGTCCTGTTCGGCCGGATCAGCTTGCGCGACGTGCGCACCAACCCTGACTTTTATTAAGGAGCGAAAACGATGTGGTATTTCGCATGGATTCTGGGGCTTGGGCTGGCGCTCGCCTTCGGCATCATCAACGGCATGTGGCACGAATTCCAGTCGCCCATGGACGAGGACCCCAACCTGTGACGCGACTGATGCTGGCTGGCGTGATTCTGGCGGTGGCTGGATGCGCTGCTCCCTCGCCTGAGCCGGTTGACGTTTCGGCCAAGTCAGCTGCGCTGGCGGACCGCTTTCAGGCGGATCTTCAGGGTCAGCTTCAGGCGGCGATGAAAGCAGGCGGTCCGGTCGGCGCCATCGGCGTCTGCCAGCAGGCCGCCCCTGCCATCGCCGCCAGCCTGTCTGAGGAAAGCGGGGCAGAGGTGCGCCGGATCGCGCTGAAGGAGCGCAATCCGGCCGCGGCGCCAGAGGGCGATCTGCGTGAACGGCTCGAGCAATTAGCGGCCGCGCCTTTGACGGCAGAGGGCAAGCCGGCGGTCATGCAATGGACCAGCGGTTCGGGTGCCGACGCGAAAGCACATTTCATGCGCGCGATCCCTATGAAGGAACAGCCGTGCGCGGCCTGCCACGGCACGTCGATTGCTCCCGAAGTGAAGAACAAGCTGGCCGAGCTCTATCCGGCCGACAAGGCAACCGGCTTCAAGTCAGGTGACCTGCGTGGGGCGATCCTCGTATCCTGGCCTGTCGGTGCGGCGAGGGATGAATAGCATGAGCCGGACGGCTGGCCGCCTGATCGTTGTCCTGCTGCTGGCAGTCTTCGTTCTGCTGGCCTTGCTCCTGCGCACACAGAGCAGCGCAAGTGCCCCCGGTTCTGTCCAGTTCGCACCACCCGATCAGCGTGAAGCGGTCTCGCTTAACCCGGTACAGGCTGATCATGTCCTGACGGAAATGCGGGGGCTTTTGACCTCGGTCCGCGACATCCAGACAGCGATGGCCGCTGACGATTGGAACGCCGTTGGCGCCGCAGCGCAGGCGCAAGGCACCGGGCGCGGGAAACGGCCGCCCGAGGGGCTGCGTGAACGTCAGCCGTCCGGCTTTCGCCAGATGAGCAGCGCCATGCGCCAGCAATTCGATAGCCTGAACCTTGCCGCGACCAAAGGCGATCGCAGTGCTGCCAATGTGGCGCTCGGTCAGGCGCTCAATGCCTGCGTTGCTTGCCACGACAGTTACCGGATCGAGATTGCTGAATGATCCCGCTTCTGCCGGCACCCCCATGCTGGCGGACAGGGGCCGCACCGGAAGCCCCCCTTCTGGCTGCGGCCCCGACTTTCCGGGGGTGTGGTTTACGGTCTTGGGTGCTGCGGATCGTCAGCCAAACCGGGTGACATTCGCTTGCGCTTCAAGATAGATAAGAGCGGCGTTAGATGACAGGAGCAGGCAGGATGAAGGGTTTCGTCGACAACATCGAAAAGCTGACGGAAGAAAACAACGATTTCCGCCGCGTACTGTACACCGGGCATAACC
>JAFKLU010000171.1 GCA_017304105.1 Sphingomonadales bacterium | reverse complement strand
TTGGCGCCGGGAGGCGTGATCTAATCGATTTGGGATTTAGCTGTTGTATTCGGTCGGTACGCGTTGGCCCGTCCGGCTCTCGCCAAACAGCACTAGAGCCAGCAGGTCCGCCGAGATGGGGAAGCCTATCGCGGTGACGATGGAGGCTGCGCCAGCGGGGAAGAGCGCGCAGCCCCGCCACGGCGACCGGGATCACGGCTGTTACTTGACCCCGAAGTTATATCCTCCCTCCATCCGGTGACCGTCGCCCGTCACTGCGTGCCAGCTCAGCTTGTAGGTGCCGGCGGGGAGCGCCCGGGGGAGCGTCAGCGTCATCGTCTTTCCGTCTGCGGACAGGCTGGTCTTGAAACCGGTCACTTTCATCGGCGCATGATTGGCCATGCCGGGCATGCCGGTCATCACGATGTCGACACCTGAGAGCTTGCCATCGATCTGCTCGGAAAAGGTGAGAGTCAGGCTTTGCACCTTGCTCACTGTCGCGTCGGCGGCCGGCGTGGATTGGACGAGGCTCGCATGGGCGAAGGCGGGGCCGGCGACGAGGAGCACCACGGGGATGATGAGGCCGCGCAGGAAGAAGAAGGCAGAGGACATGGGCGATCCTTCCGGTTGTTGGGTCGATTCATGGTGCATACGCTGTGCAGGGCGCTATCCCTGATGGGGGCGAGTGTTTTTCTCTTCCGCTGCGTATGGTCTTGGGAAGGAGACAGCAAATGACAGATATCGACAGGCTCCTGACCGATCTGCGCAACGCGCCCGCCGATCCGCGCCTCACCGGCATGTCGCGCGCTATTCTCGATGGCGTCGCCGTCCGGCTGGAACAGCGACAGACCCGCCGGCAGCTTGTGGCCATGGGGTGCCTTGCGCTGTTCTTGGGCGTCGCTGGTGGCCTTTTCTCGACCGGTGGCGCGCGGGCAGAACCGCCCATTGCGCTGAACCAGGTGCCAGCAAATGCGCCCTCGGCCTTGCTGATCGGCGAACGATGAAGATCGCGCGCAACTCGCTCGTCACGACCGTGTGCGCGTTCGCGGCAGCCATCGCTGGCGTGCTGATCGGGCGCTTGGCGCTTGTCGATGCGCCGGCAGGGGAGACCAATCTGCACGAAGTGCTGCACCATGACCTCGACCTCGATGCGGGGCAGACGGCCCGGATCGAGCTGATCGAAAAGCAGTTCGCGCAGGAGCAGGCCGTCTATCATCGCGAGATGGCGGAGGATAATCGCCGTCTTGCAGCCGCGATCCAGGCGGAGCGCGGCTATGGACCGAAGGTGGCCGAGGCTGTCGATCACTCGCATCACGCGATGGGCATGCTGCAGAAACGCACGCTCCAGCATCTCTTTGCGATGCGCGCGGTTCTGAGGCCGGACCAGGCGCGCCGTTTCGATCAGGCCATGGTAGACGCATTGACCCCGCCAGAGCAGTGAGGGCGGCGGACGAACCAGCGATCGGGAGCGCGCCCGAGGCGGCGATGGTGGCTCGGGCTCTGGCGGGCGAGGAACCTGCGCGCCGGTCGCTCGTGGAGATGCATCGCGAGGCCGTTTTCCGGCTCGTGCGCGCGCAAACGGCCGATGTGGATGCCGCGCTCGATCTGACGCAGGAGACGTTCATCGCCGCGTTTGTCAATCTGCATCGATATGATGTCGGGCGCCCCTTCCGTGCCTGGGTCATGCGCATCGCGCTCAACAAATGCCGGGATTGGCACCGGCGGCGTCTCGTCCGGCGCTTCTTCTGGCAGGCGAAGCCGATCGACGACGCGCTGAGCATTGCCGACGAGCAGGCCGGCCCGGATATCGAGGCATCCGCGCGGCAGGAACTTGACGAGGTCCGTCGCACCATCGAGCGGCTGCCTGACAAGCTGCGGACCGTGCTGCTGCTGCGCACGGTGGAGGAATTGAGCCAGGCGGAGGTGGCCGGCCTTCTGGGCGTGAGTGAGAAAGCGGTGGAAACCCGTTTATACAGGGCGCGGGCGAAATTGCTTGAGATGTTGAGGGCCGCTTCGCCCGGCCGCGTATGAACTGTTGGGCCGTGAAGAGCGGTCGGGCGTCGGTGTTCGCCGCATTAATTTTGGGATTTTGTACCAATGCTATCGCGATCGTTCGACCGTCGCACCGTTCTCCGCGGCACTTCGCTGGTCGCCGGTCTCGCCAGTTTCGGCGGGTTGCTGCCCGCATGGGCGCGGCCGGGAACGCATGGCGCGGGGAAGGGGGCGGACGTCCTTTCGGGCGAGGATATCCGGCTCGATATCCGCAGCAGCCATATCCGCATCGGCCAGCGCTCGGGCCATGCCGTGCTGGCCAATGGCACCATGCCTGCGCCCCTCGTGCGCCTGAAGGAGGGGCAGACGGTCCGCCTCTCGGTGCATAACGCGCTGAGCGAAGACACCTCGATCCACTGGCACGGGCTGCTCCTGCCGTTCCACATGGATGGGGTGCCGGGCATCAGCTTCCCCGGCATCAGGCCGGGCGAGACCTTCGTCTATGAGTTTCCGGTGCGTCAGGCCGGGACCTACTGGTATCACAGCCACAGCAACATGCAGGAAGCGATGGGTCTGTTCGGCCCGCTGGTGATCGATCCGGCCGGGGCGGATCCGGTCGCCTATGATCGCGAGCATATCCTGCTGCTGTCGGACTGGAGCCCGGTCCATCCGCACACGCAACTGCGCCGGCTCAAGCAGATGGGCGGCTATTACAACCGGCAGAAGCAGACGCTCGCGGGCCTGCTCGCCGGCCGCGACCAGTCGCTGGCCGAGCGGATCGAGTGGGGCCGGATGCGCATGGACGCGACCGATATCTCGGACGTGACAGGCTCCACCTACAGCTATCTCATCAATGGCCATGACAGTGCGGCGAACTGGACCGGCCTGTTCGTGCCGGGCGAGCGCGTGCGCCTGCGGATCATCAACGGCTCGGCCATGACCAACTTCAATCTGCGCCTGCCCGGTCACGCCATGACGGTGGTGCAGGCGGACGGGCAGGATGTCGAGCCGGTCGAGACCGACGAGTTCCAGATCGCCATTGCCGAGACCTATGACGTGATCGTTACGCCGACCACGGCCGAGCCGATCGCCATCATCGCCGAAGCCATTGACCGCTCCGGCCTCTGTCGGGCGACGCTGGCTCCGGCGCCTGGCATGGCCGCGCCCATCGCGCCGCTGCGCGCCCGGCCGCTGCTCTCGATGAAGGACATGGGCATGGACATGGCCGGCATGGACATGGCGAGCGGCACGCTCGATCTGAGCGCGCCGGCCGATGCGTCCCCTCATGGCGGGCATGGCGGCATGAAGATGCGCGACAAGTCGCTGGCGCCGCCCAGCGTGCGGATGGGGCCGGGGGTGGCCACCATCTCGGCCGCGCCGGCGGATCGCATTGCCGACCGGCCGACCGGTCTGGAGCAGGTCGAGCACCGCGTACTCACCTATGCGGACCTCAAGGCCCTGCATCCCGGAGCGGATACCCGCGCGCCGGAGCGAGAGCTGGAGGTGCATCTCACCGCCAATATGGAACGCTATATGTGGTCGTTCGACGGGGTGAAGCTGAGCGAAAATCCCGAGCCGCTCGCCTTCCGCCACAATGAGCGTGTGCGCGTGACGCTCGTCAACGACACGATGATGCCGCATCCCATCCATCTGCACGGCCATTTCTTCGAGCTTGTGAACGGCGCGGAGGGGCGCCAGCCGCGCAAGCACACTGTCAATGTGCTGCCGGGCGGCAAGCTGAGCTTCGACTTCACGGCGGATGCGCTGGGGGATTGGGCGTTCCATTGCCACATGCTGCTGCACATGCACTCCGGCATGTTCCGCGTGGTCACGGTGCGGCATGAAGGGGGCGCGGCATGAGAGCGGCCCTCCTCCTTGCCGCCTGCGCGCTTGCCTGCTCCGGCGTGGCCCGGGCGCAGGATCATTCCGCCCACGGCCATGGCACGATGCACGAACAGGCCGGGCCGACCGCGCGCCAATCCGCGCCGCCACTGCCGCCTACGGATCATGCCGCCGATGCTTATTATGACCCTGCCGAGATGGCCAAGGCGCGGGCCGCATTGCGCCATGAGGCAGGGGGAATGGGCGCATCGAAGCTGATGATCGACCGACTGGAATGGCGGCCGTCCTCGGGCCGCGACGGCTATGCCTGGGAAGCGGAGGGCTGGGCCGGCGGCGATCTCGACCGGTTCGCCTTCAAGAGCCGGGGAGAGGGCGCCATTGGCGGGCGGCTCGATGCACTGGAGCTGCAGGGCGGGTGGAGCCATGCGCTCGACCCATGGTTCAACCTGCGGGCCGGCATCCGGCAGGACATCCGCCCGCAGCCGCAGCGCACCTATGCCGTCATCGCCATCGAGGGGCTGGCGCCCTATTGGTTCGAGGTGGAGGGGGAGCTGTTCCTCTCGCACAAGGGCGAGGTGTCGGCGCGCGTCGAGGTCAATTATGACCAGCGCATCACCCAGAGCCTCATCCTGCAGCCCGCGGCCGAGGTGAACCTCGCTGCCCAGCAGGTGGAGGATCTGGCGCTCGGGTCCGGCATCACGTCCGTCGAGCTGGGGTTGCGCCTGCGCTATGAGATTGTGCGCGAGTTCGCGCCCTATGTCGGCCTCCATTGGGAGCGGAAGCTGGGCGGCACCGCACGGCTTGCCCGCGCCCATGGCGAAGATGTCGGGGGCGTGCGGGCGGTGGCGGGCATCAGGATGTGGTTCTGATCGGGTCGGAATTTTTGACCCCGCCCTCCTGACCATCGCCGGGCAGTCCCATCGCTGTGCGGGAGCGCCTCGCGGGCGCTGGTCCCGCCGCCATCCGGCCGAACTGCCACCTCTCTCTGCGCGCTCAGGCACGCGCCTGCACGAAGAGTGATCTATGGAGCGCCTCTGGTCCTCCGGTGGACAGGCTTACATTTCGGCAGGGGAGAAGGGCGTGAACGACGACATCGCAGAACTGCGCATCGCCATGGAGCGGATGCAGTCCGATCTCGCCGCGTTGGCCAGCCGCGCGGCCAAGGCGGACCACTATGTCGAAATCTGCAATCTTCAGGCGGCCTATGGCTATTATGTCGACAAGGGCCGCTGGGATGATGCCGCCGCGCTTTTCGCGAGCGACGGGACGCTGGAGCTGGCCGGGCGAGGCGTCTATGTCGGCCGCGAGCGCGTGCGGGCCTATCTGCATCATCTGCCGCCCTATGGCCCCGGCGTGCTCTACAATCACATGCAGTTGCAGCCTGTCATTCACATCGACTGCGAGGCGGGCACCGCCAAGGGCCGCTGGCGCAGCTTCATGATGGTGGGCGCGCTCGGCGCCGAGGCCCGCTGGGGCGAGGCCACCTACGAGAATGAATATCGGATAGAGGACGGCAAATGGCGCATCGCCCTCCTCCACGGCTATATGAACATCTACACCGAATATGAGCAGGGCTGGCACAAGGGCGGCGTCAAGTTGCTCCGCTCGATCGGCGGGCTCCAGCCGGATCGGCCACCGACGGTGGAATATGAAGCCTATCCCGAGCCCGTGGTGGCGCCCTACCATTATGATCAGGTCTAGCTGGTCTTGATCCGCCCCTCGAGGACGGAAACGGAGGCGAAATAGCCCCGGCTCGAGGGCCGGTCCGCCATGCTCCTATCATGGGAACGAGGAAGGCCCCGGAGATGGTCTCCGGGGCCTTTCTGTTTGGAGCTTAGGTCAGAACTTTTTCTTGACGCTGACGGCCCATTCGCGGGGTCGTCCGGGCTGG
>JAFKLU010000170.1 GCA_017304105.1 Sphingomonadales bacterium | reverse complement strand
CGGTGGGCCATATCGACCGCGGCCAGCGTCTCGCTGAGCGAGCCGATCTGGTTGACCTTCACCAGCATGGAGTTGGCGAGGCCCTTCTCGATGCCCATGGCGAGGCGCTTGGGATTGGTCACGAACAGATCGTCGCCAACCAGCTGGCACTTGCTGCCGATCTTGTCGGTGAGCAGTTTCCAGCCCTCGAAATCGTCCTCGGCCATGCCGTCCTCGATCGACTTGATCGGATAGCGCGCGACCAGATCGGCAAGATAATCGGCGAACTCGCCGGACGTCAGGCTCTTGCCCTCGCCGGCGATTTCATACCGGCCGCCCTTAAAGAACTCGGTCGAGGCGCAGTCGAGCGCCAGCACGACATTCTCGCCGGGCTTGTAGCCGGCCGTCTCGATGCTCTTCATGATGAAGTCCAGCGCCTCGACGGTCGAGGCGATGTTGGGCGCGAAGCCGCCCTCATCGCCCACGGCGGTCGAGAGGCCGGCATCGTGCAGCGACTTCTTGAGCGTGTGGAAGATCTCCGAGCCGATCTGCACGGCATGGGCGATGCTCTCGGCCCCCACCGGCATGATCATGAATTCCTGGAAGTCGATGGGGTTGTCGGCATGTTCCCCGCCATTGATGATGTTCATCATCGGCACCGGCAGGACATGCGCGGAAACGCCGCCGACATAGCGATAGAGCGGCAGCCCGCGCGCATCCGCCGCCGCCTTGGCGACCGCGAGGGAGACGCCGAGAATCGCGTTGGCGCCCAGGCGCCCCTTGTTCTCCGTCCCGTCGAGCGAGATCATCGCCGCGTCGATGTCGCCCTGATCCTCGGCGTCCATGCCGGTGATCGCCTCGGCAATCTCGCCGTTCACCGCATCGACAGCGCCCAGCACGCCCTTGCCGAGATAGACCGACTTGTCCCCGTCGCGCCTCTCCACCGCCTCATAGGCGCCCGTGGAGGCGCCGGACGGCACGGCGGCCCGGCCGAAGCTGCCATCCTCCAGGAGCACGTCCACTTCCACCGTCGGATTGCCGCGGCTGTCAAGGATTTGACGGGCGTGAATATCGAGGATCTCGGTCATGTCTTGGCATCTCCCTGCAAGATGGACTTTGGGAAAACTTGGCCCGCCACCTAGCGATGCCCCCCGCCAATGGCAATGCCGCGCTGCGACTGTGGCGACGATGTACAAATGTGCAAAAGGGACGGGAACGAACCACCGGAGGGTCTGTTAAACGACCAAGGCCTTGCTATATCGAGGCCCGAGGGGCAACGCTTTGCCAGAAAGGAACGATGATGGCCGACACGAGCAACGCCGCGACGCCCAAGCGCAAGCCCGCGGCGAAGAAGACGACGACTCCCGAAAGCGAAGCGCCGAGCAACGCAACCGCCATCGCGGAAACCGAAGCTGCACCCAGCAGCGGCAATTGCAGCGGCGGCTCCGACTGGCGCGCGCAGGCCGGCGAATATGCCGAACAGGCCAAGGCGACCGCTCGCGACGCCGCGACGAGCGCCAAGAACACGACCGGCGAGGCGCTTGCAGGCCTCTCCAAGCTGATTTCCGACACGGCCGAGACGGTCGATGCCAAGCTCGGCCCGCAATATGGCGACTATGCCCGCAAGGCGGCCGAGACGGTGGCCGGCGCAGCCAAGTCGCTCGACGAGAAGGACATCGACCAGCTCGCCGAGGAAGCCCGTAACTTCGTGCGCAAGAGCCCGGCCGTGGCGATCGGCGCGGCGGCCGTGGTGGGCTTCGTGCTCATGCGGATGATGCGCGGCAACTCGAACGACGCTTGAGGTAGAACGGACAACGGCCTGATCACGACCGATGAGCGACCCCGAAGCGGACTTGGAAGAAAAGGCGGCGCCCCCGCCGCCTGACGACGGGTCCGTTCGGGCCAGCATCACGCGGCTCGTCGCCTCCGGGCGGGAACTGGCGGAGGCAGAGCTTGCCTGGGCCAAGCTCAAGGCAGCGGTGATCGCCGATGGGCTGCGGCGCTGGCTCATCCTCGCCACGCTGGCGATGATCTTTCTCGTGATGGGCGTCGTGATTCTGATCGCCTCCGCGATCATCGCCCTCGCTCCCGCCATAGGGTTGCTGCTCGCGAGCCTCATCGTGGCGGGCAGCGCGATCCTCCTCGCAGCAATCTTCGCGCTGAGGGCGCGCAGGACTTTCCTCAAGCTGTTCGAGGAGGATGCGGCACCGTGAGCGCGACGGACCAGGATCAGCGCCTCGCCAAGGCCCGCGAGCGCGCCACCATCGCGCGGCTGCGCTTCATCAATTCCCTGCAGAGCACGCAGCGGCGGCTCTCGCCCGACCGGCTCAAGGAAGATGCGCAGCTCGCGGTGAGCGACCGGCTTGATCGGGCGCGCACGGACGTCAAACAGACGATCCGCCGCCATCCGATTCTGGCGATATCAGGGGTTGCCGGCATTTTGGCTGTGCTGTTCTGGATGCCCGCGCGGACCACCGCGCTGCTCGGCATGCGGGCGGCCCAGTTCGTCTGGATAAACCGGCAATTGTGGAGGAACATCAATGACTGAAGAAGACGACGGACCGGTGGCGGCAGCGCGCGAGACGGCGCGCAGGGGCATCGCCCAGGCCCGCAAGACGGCAACCGACGTCATCACCGCGACGAAGGAGAAAGGCGAGGAGCTGATCGACGACACGCGCGAGAAGACCTTGCGCGCGGCTGCGAAGACCAATCGCCTGTTTCAGGAGCATCCCATCACCGCCGTCGCGGCCGCTGCCGCGGCGGGCGCCGTCATCGGCATCTTCCTGCCCCGCATCGCGCTCGCGAGCAGGGCTAGCAAGCTCGCCGGTCAGGCGATCAAGGCCGTGGCCGCCAGCGAAGTGACGCAGGCGGCGCTCTCCGGCCTGAGCGAGGCGCCGAAGGCGGCGGCGATCGGCGTCGGCAAACGGCTGCTATCGCAACGCGCCAAGCCAACGGACTCCACTGCGGAACCGGAAACGCCGGAAGAGAACGCCTGACGCGCGGCCACTGCTTGGCATCACGCGGCGAGGCTGCTAGCCAATTCGCCAAATCGGCGCTCCAGCGCCCGCAAGGGAGTCATTCCGTTGAGCTTGTTGCATCTGGTCATGGGTGGACGGGTCAAGAACCCGCAAAAACTTGAGTTTGAAGACCTTGAATCGGTCGACCTGGTAGGGGTCTTCCCGGATTATGCGAGCGCGGAAGCCGCCTGGCGCGGCGCCGCCCAGCGCACCGTGGACGATGCGGAAATGCGCTATGTGATCGTGCATCTGCACCGGCTGCTCGATCCGGAAACCGGGGAAGCCATCGAAAGCTGAGGCTTTCGCGCTGCGGCGGTGGGGCGGAAGCTTGCGGAGCCTTTCCGCTGTTCTCGTCAGATGGAAAGGACCTAGGCTTCCGCATAGGCAGGCGCCCCGGGGCAACGGCGGTTCCTTCCCGCCCTGGGCTCCTGCTTTCGCAGGAGCATTGGTGACCACATAGACAATTATAAGCGGCGCGAACGTCCGATCTGAAGACGCACGCCAGGTCTGAAGAGCGGAGAAGTCACGGAAAAAGGACATAGCCCCCTCTTCGTCATTCCCGCGAACGCAGGAATCCAGTCCTCCTGGCGGCGCAAAACCAGCACTGGCGGGGAGATAATGTCAGTCCGGGTTGGACCGCTCGAACCAGACCAGCAGTTCGACCCAATGTTCGGCAGACAAGGTGCCGAACGCCTCCGCGCGATGCTGCCGACGCGGGATGTACCGCCACAAGATAGACATTGGGATCGACGTCGCTTCGTATCGCACCGCCGCTACTGGATTTCCGCGTTCGCGGGGATGACGAAGAAAAAGCGGGCAATTTCCGCAAAGTCCCCACGTCCGATCAGGCAGCCTTGGGGGACAGATCGACCGACCGCAGTCGTTCGAATTTGCCACGCCTCCTGTTCCATTCAATCGGGCTGAACGCCGGCCGTCCTAGCCCCGCGCGCCGAAGCGTCGCGCGAGTAGAGGGCGCGCGAGCAGCAAGCCGGCGATGAAGCCGCCGATATGCGCGCCTACCGCGATACCACCGAAGAAGGCGTCGAAACCGCCGGCCAGCGCGATCAGCAACTGGAGCACCGTCCACGCCGCCGCCAGCCACACGATGCGTACCACATGAGCGGGTATGGGGCCGATTGGGTTTACGCCGCGCTGGCTGTAGATCACTGCATACGTGCCGAGCAACGCCGAGATCGCGCCGCTCGCGCCGATCATCGGTATTACGCTGTCCTGCGGCGTCATGAACAGTGTCGCCATTGCCCATTGGCCGAAGGCAGCCGCGTAGGCGCCTACCACGTAGATGAGGATGGTCCGCCCCTGCCCCAGCAGCTGCTCCACATAGCGGCCGCAGAAGATCAGCATCAGCAGATTGAAGACGAGGTGCATCCACCCCGCATGCACCAAAGTCGCGCTCAGCGGCGTGAGCCAGAGCGGCAGCCAGGGGATGTCGAGCGTGATGTTCGCGGCGGCAAAAGCATTGACGCGCTCGGGAATGAAGCCCGCGATGATCGCCGCCCGCCCCGTCAGCTCGAAAAGCTCGACCGGCAGGAAGGCAAGCGCCGTAATCACGGCAATGATGTTCGTGGCCGGGCCACGCGGAAGCGTCACGGCCATCGCCTAAATTCCGCCTTCTGGCATGATCTGATCGGACAAGCTCATGCTCCCGCGAAGGCAGGCCCTGCGCCCCCGCCCAAGCAGGAGCACCGATGCTGAAAATAGCGGCGTGGTCGCCCGGCTCTCAGATGAACTCGACCTTGTCGACGAGGTAGAACTTCTCGCCGGCGGGCACCGTCACTTCGACTTCCTCGCCGACCTGACGGCCGATAAGCGCGCGGCCGAGCGGGGAGTTATAGCTGATCATGCCGAGCTTGGCGTCCGCCTCTGCCTGACCGACGATCTGATATTTCACCGGCTGGTCGTCCTCGTCGAGCAGCGTCACGGTCGCGCCGAACACGACCTTGTCGCCCGAGAGCATCGTCGGATCGATGATCTGCGCGCGCGAAAGCTTGTCCTCCAGATCGGCGATCGTCGCCTCGACCTGGCCCTGACGCTCCTTGGCGGCATGATATTCGGCATTCTCGGAAAGGTCGCCATGCGCGCGCGCTTCCTCGATGGCGTCCACAATCTTGGGACGCTCCGCTTTGAGGGCGCGCAGCTGCTCGTTCAGCTTGTCATAACCAAGCTGCAGCATCGGCATCTTCTCAACGGTCGCCATCTGGACTCCCCAACTAAACGGCGCCCGGAACTGTTCCGGAGCGCGAACTCCCTTGCCGACCGGCGTGCCCGGTCAGCTCGCAGCTGATTTCATGTGTCTGGAAATTCAGTCGTGCGACGCCTGATAATAGGATTGGAGCGACTTCACTTCAAGGGGACGCGCGCGCAGGGCCTCGATCGCGTCCACCGCGGCGAGGCTTGCGGCCGCCGTGGTGAAGCTCGGCACCTTGAGCCGCAGCGCGCTCGTACGGATCGCCTGACTGTCCTTCAGGGACTGCCAGCCCTCCGTCGTATTGAAGATGAGATCCACCGCGCCGTCCATGATCCGGTCGACGATGTGCGGGCGCCCTTCCGCCACTTTCTTTACTTCCTCGACCGCGAGCCCCTGCTCCTCAAGATAGCGCGCCGTGCCGCCGGTCGCGATGATCGTGAAGCCGAGTTCGCTGATCTTGCGCGCGGCGGGCAGGATCACCGCCTTGTCGCTGTCCTTGACGGAGATGAACA
>JAFKLU010000169.1 GCA_017304105.1 Sphingomonadales bacterium | reverse complement strand
TATCGCCGGTCAGGACGTTCGCCTCGCGCTGCGCCATCCCGCCGCCATCGATCTGCTCGCCGGCCCGCGCGCGACCAGGGAGCCGGCGCGCATCGAGATCGTCGGCCTCGGCACCGCCCAGCAGAGCTGGGAAGTGGACATCCAGCCGATCCGCGAGGACCGCCTGCTCGTGCTCCTCTTCGACCAGAGCGGGCGCCAGGCGACCGAGCGCATGCGCGTCGACTTCGTCGCCAATGCGAGCCACGAGCTGCGCACGCCGCTCGCGGGCATTCTCGGTTTCATCGAGACGCTGCGCGATCCGGTCGCCGGGGCGGATCAGGCAACGCGCGAGCGCTTCCTCACCATCATGGATGGCGAGGCGCGGCGCATGCAGCGGCTGGTCGACGACCTCATGTCGCTCTCGCGCATCGAGGCGGACAAATATCGCGCGCCGGACCAGCCGGTGACGCTGGCACCGCTCATCGCAGAAGTCGCCTCCGTCTTCCGCCAGGGCCAGAACAAGCGCGGGCAGGACGTCGTCGTCGTCCCCCTCCCCCCCGATCTGCCCGCCGTGCGCGGCGACCGGGCGCAGCTGAGCCAGCTGCTCCACAATCTCATCAGCAACGCGCTCAAATATGGCACGCCGGGCACGGCCGTGACGGTCGCCGCGAGACCGCTTGAGAGCGGCATGGTGGAGATCAAGGTCGTCGATCAGGGCGACGGCATCCAGCCCGAGCATCTGCCGCGCCTCACCGAGCGCTTCTACCGAGTCGATTCGAGTCGCAGCCGCGCCATGGGCGGCACCGGGCTGGGTCTGGCGATCGTGAAGCACATCGTGCAGCGCCATGGCGGCCTTTTGCATCTCGACAGCACGGTCGGCGTCGGCACCACGGTTCGCGTTGAATTACCGCCGTTCGCGGCCGGTCCGGCAGTCCCTGCCGATGGCCGGTCGCTTGCCGGCCCTGCAAAGTCCGAGGACAATGTCACAAAAGCGCAATAGAAGTGTCACATTGGCGCGACGAACCGGGTTCTAAGGCGAATCCGGAATGGCAAGATGGCCATCAGGAGATTCCTCATGCGTAACGCATTTTTCGCTGCCTCGGTGCTGGTGCTCGCGGGCTGTGGAAGTCAACCCGGCGGCGGCGGCGCGGCCCGCGACCAGATCCGCGCCGTTGGCTCGTCCACCGTCTATCCCTTCGCGCAGGAGGCCGTGGGGCTCTTCACCCAGGCCAATCCCGGCATGAAGGCACCGATCATCGAATCGACCGGCACGGGTGCCGGCATGAAGCTGTTCTGCGCGGGCGTGGGCAGCCAGCATCCCGACATCGAAAATGCCTCGCGCCGCATGAAGAAGAGCGAGTTCGACCAGTGCCAGGCCAATGGCGTCAAGGACATCATCGAGGTCCAGATCGGCGTCGACGGCCTCGCCTTCGCGGAGTCGCGCAAGGGCCCCGGCTTCAAGCTGACGCCCAAGCTGGTCTATGAGGCGCTCGCCGCCAATCCTTATGGCAAGGGCCCCAACAAGGCCAAGACCTGGGCGGATGTCGATCCCTCCCTGCCCGCCACGCCGATCTCCGTGTTCGGCCCGCCCTCGACCTCCGGCACCCGCGATTCGCTGGCCGAGCTGGTGCTGACGGTCGGCTGCGAGAGCGACGCGGCGATGAAGGCGCTCAAGGCGAGCGACGAGGCCAAGCACAAGCAGCTCTGCACCCAGATCCGCGAGGATGGCGCCTATGTGGACGCGGGCGAGAACGACAATCTGATCGTCCAGAAGCTCTCGGCCAATCCGGATGCGATCGGCGTGTTCGGCTTCTCCTATCTCGATGCCAACCGCGATACGCTCAAGGACATCCCGCTGAACGGCGTGGAAGCGACCTACGACACGGTGGCCACCAGCAAATATCCGGGCGCGCGACCGCTCTACATCTATGTGAAGAAGCAGCATCTTCAGGCCGTGCCGGGCCTCAAGGGCTATGTGGAGACCTTCGCCAAGAACTGGGAACCGGGCGGCGCGCTCGCCCGGCGCGGTATGGTCGCGGCGCCCGAGGACGTCCGCAAGCACAATGCCGACGTGGTCGCCGGTCTCACCGCCATGACGGGCGCGGACCTCAAGTGACGTCGCGCCGCGCAGGGATGCAAGGGGATAGCGTTTCATGACCGGCGTGATGATCGTGTTCGTGGTGATCGGGCTCGCGGCGATCGGCTGGATCGTGGCGCGCGCGCGCGCCACGCGGCTGCAGGTCGAGGTCGGGCGCCTCGCCACCAACAGCCGGCCGACGCAGCATGGCTGGTATGTGGCGCTGTGGACCGCGATCCCCGCGCTCGTCTTCCTTGCGATCTGGGCCAATGTGATGCCCGGTCTCATCTACGAGACCGTGCTCTCCGAGACGGCGGCGCAGCAACTGCCGGCGGACGATTTCTCGCGCGGGGCGATCCTGAGCGAAGCGAGGGCGATTGCATCGGGCGCGCAGAACGGCGCCTTCAATCCCCTGGCGACTGCGTTCGTGGAGCCGTTCCGCGAGGCGACCAGCCGCTATTCGGCGGTTGGCGCAGTCCTCGCCGCGATCCTCGCCGTTGCGGGCGGCGCCTATGCCTTCTCGCGCGTGAAGCCGGACTTCACGGCGCGCAACCGGGTCGAGCGCGTGGTCATGTGGGCGCTGCTGCTCGCATCGCTGATCGCGATCGTCACGACCGCCGGCATCGTCGCCTCGCTGCTGTTCGAATCCATCCGCTTCTTCTCGATGGTCAATCCCATCGACTTCCTGTTCGGCCTCAAGTGGAGCCCGCAGTCGGCGGCCATGGGCTATGGCAATGACGACGCGTTCGGCGCCGTGCCGCTCTTCTGGGGCACGATCTTCATCGGCGCGATCATCGCCATGATCGTCGCCATCCCGCTCGGCCTGATGAGCGCGGTGTATCTGACGCAATATGCCCGGCCCGAGACGCGCAAGTGGATGAAGCCGATGCTGGAGATCCTCGCCGGCGTCCCCACCGTCGTCTACGGCTATTTCGCGGCGCTCACCGTGGCGCCCGCCCTGCGCAGCTTCGCCGCCACCGTGGGCATTCCCGGCGCATCCTCGGAAAGCGCGCTGGCCGCGGGCCTCGTCATGGGCATCATGATCATCCCCTTCGTCTCCTCCATGGCCGACGACAGCATCGCCGCCGTGCCGCAGGCGATGCGCGACGGCAGCCTCGCCATGGGCGCGACGGCGAGCGAGACGATCCGCAAGGTGCTGATCCCCGCCGCGCTGCCGGGCGTGGTAGGCGGCGTGCTGCTCGCGGTCAGCCGCGCGATCGGCGAGACGATGATCGTGGTGATGGCCGCCGGCCTCGCCGCCAATCTCACCCTCAATCCCTTCGCCAGCGTGACCACCGTCACCACCCAGATGGTCCAGCTGCTGACCGGCGACCAGGAGTTCGACAGCGCGAAGACGCTGGCCGCCTTCGCGCTCGGCCTCGTGCTGTTCGTCGTCACGCTGCTGCTCAACATCGTCGCTCTGCGCGTCGTGAAGAAATATCGTGAGGCTTACGAATGAGCTCCGAGGCCATCGTGTCGGCTGATGCCGCGCGCCCCGCAAGCCGGGCCACCCGCACACCCACGGACTGGAAGAGCGAGGCGATGCGCCGCCGCATTGCCGGGCGCTATGCCGCCGAGCGCCGCTTCCGGCTCATGGGCCTGCTTGCGGTCGCGCTCTCCGGCGGGTTCCTGCTGTTCCTGCTGGTCACGATGATGGCCAATGGCGTGCGCGGCTTCACCCAGACGCAGATCGCGCTCACGGTGGACTTCCCACGCGCGCCCATCCTCATCGATCCGGCCGCACTCAAGGCCAATCCCGATCATGTGCTCGCCACGGCCAATCTGCCGCAGGTCGTCGAGCATGCGGCGGAGGCGGCATTCGGCAAGGATGGCGGACGGCTGCTCTCCAGCGGCGCGGTGAATGCGCTGCGCCGCGCCATCATCGCCGATCCGGAGATCCTCACCCGCAAGGCAACGATTAAGGTTCCGGCGTCCGAAGGCATCGACCTTGCCGCCAAGAGCACGGGCAGCCCGGCGAACGAGGCGGCCGTGGAGCGGCTTGAACAGGCGGGCCTGCTCTCGACCGGCTTCAACGCCACCTTCCTCACCGCCAGCGACGGCACCGATCCGATGATGGTCGGCATCTGGGGCGCGCTCAAGGGTTCGCTGCTCACCATGGCGATCACGCTGGGGCTGAGCTTCCCGATCGGCGTGTTCGCCGCGCTCTATCTGGAGGAATATGCGCCGCGCAATCGCTGGACGGACCTCATCGAGGTGTCGATCAACAATCTCGCGGCCGTGCCTTCGATCATCTTCGGCCTGCTCGGTCTCGCCATCTTCCTCAACATGATGCACATGCCGCGTTCGGCCCCGCTGGTCGGCGGCATGACGCTGGCGCTCATGACCATGCCGGTCATCGTCATCGCCGGGCGCAACGCCATCAAGGCCGTGCCGCCCTCCATCCGCGATGCGGCGCGCGGCATCGGCGCCTCGCCGGTGCAGGTGGTGTTCCACCATGTGCTGCCGCTCGCCCTGCCCGGCATCCTTACCGGCACGATCATCGGCATGGCCCGCGCGCTGGGCGAGACGGCGCCGCTGCTGATGATCGGCATGCGCGCCTTCGTCGCCTCCCCGCCCGGCGGCATCACCGATCCCTCGACCGTGCTTCCGGTCCAGATCTTCCTCTGGTCGGACGAGGTCGGCCGCGGCTTCATCGAGAAGACCTCGGCGGCGATCATCGTGCTGCTCGTCTTCCTGCTGACGATGAACAGCATCGCCATCTACCTGCGCAACAAGTTCGAGAAGAAGTGGTGACACCGACCATGGCTGACATGCAGACAACGACCAAAAGCAAGATGTCGGCGCGCGGCGTCAATGTGTTCTATGGCGAGAAGCAGGCGATCAAGGACGTCTCCATCGACGTCGATGTCGACGATGTGACCGCCTTCATCGGCCCCTCGGGCTGCGGCAAGTCGACCTTCCTGCGCACGCTGAACCGGATGAACGACACCGTGGCCAGCGCCCGCGTGGAGGGCGAGATCACGCTCGATGGGGAGAATATCTACGCGCCGAGCATGGACGTGGTGCAGCTGCGCGCCCGCGTCGGCATGGTGTTCCAGAAGCCCAATCCCTTCCCCAAGTCGATCTACGAGAATGTGGCCTATGGCCCGCGCATCCATGGCCTGGCCGCGAGCAAGGCGGAACTCGACGAGATCGTGGAGAAGTCGCTCCGGCGCGCCGGCCTGTGGGAGGAAGTGAAGGACCGGCTGGGCGACAGCGGCACCGCGCTTTCGGGCGGACAGCAGCAGCGCCTGTGCATCGGCCGCGCCATCGCGGTGGAGCCCGAGGTGATCCTGATGGACGAGCCCTGCTCGGCGCTCGACCCGATCGCCACCGCCAAGATCGAGGAGTTGATCCTCGATCTGCGCGGCAACTATGCGATCGTCATCGTCACCCACAACATGCAGCAGGCCGCGCGCGTCTCCCAGCGCACCGCCTTCTTCCATCTCGGGCGCCTGGTTGAGCAGGGGCCGACCACCGAGATCTTCACCAATCCGCGCGAGGAGCGGACCAAGGACTATATCACGGGCCGCTACGGCTGACCCTAAAGCGACGGACAGGACACGGACCATGACGGAACATACGGTCAAGGCCTTCGACGACGACATCAACGCCCTGCGCGCGCTGATCGCCGAGATGGGCGGGCTCACCGAAGATGCCATCGACAA
>JAFKLU010000168.1 GCA_017304105.1 Sphingomonadales bacterium | reverse complement strand
GATGGGGCGGATACCGAAACACTGAGCTTCGAGGAGGCGCTGCGGCGACTGGAGGCGATCGTCCAGCAGCTCGAACGCGGCGACGTGCCGCTCGACCGCTCGATCACCCTCTATGAAGAAGGCGACCGGCTGCGCGCGCAATGCCAGAAGCGGCTGGACGCAGCGCAGGCGCGCATCGAGCAGATAATGACCGGGACCGACGGCGCGCCCAAGATAGCCCCTTATCCGGCGCAATGAGCGGCATGCGCGTGGACGCACCGATCCGGCTTGAGGCCGCCATGAGCGCGATGATGGAGGCGATCGACCGGCAGTTCGACCAGCTCCTCACGCTGCCCGAGGACCAGCGCGCCCGGCTCTACGAGGCGATGCGCCACGCCTCGATCGGCGGAGGCAAGCGACTGCGTCCGCTGCTCGTCAAGGCGAGTTGCGACCTGTTCAATGTCGGCTGGGACAGCGCAATCCGCGCCGGCCTCGCGGTCGAATGCATCCATGTCTATTCGCTGATCCACGACGATCTGCCGGCGATGGACAATGACGACATGCGCCGCGGCAAGCCGACCGTGCACAAGGCTTATGACGAGGCGACGGCCATCCTCGCGGGCGACTGCCTGCACGACCTCGCTTACGCGATCCTGGTCGACGAGCGCACCCATGCCGACCCGTTCGCGCGGATCGAGCTGGTAAAGGCGCTCGCGCTCGCCAGTGGCCCGGCAGGCATGGCGGGCGGGCAGATGATGGACCTGGCGGCCGAGACCATGTCGTTCGACCTGCCCATGGTCACGCGGATGCAGCAGCTCAAGACCGGCGCGCTCATCGCCTTCTGCGTGGAGGCGGGCGCTATCCTCGCGCGCGTGCCCGAGGAGAACAGGGTCGGCCTGCGCGACTATGCGCATGATCTCGGCCTCGCCTTCCAGATCGCGGACGACCTGCTGGACGTGGAGGGCGATGCGGCTGTCACCGGCAAGGCCGTCGGCAAGGATGCGGCGGCCGGTAAGGCGACCTTCGTCTCGCTGATGGGCGTGGAGCAGGCGCGCGCGCAGGCGGAGATGCTGGTCAGCCAGGCCAAGGACCATCTGCACGGCTTCGGCGATGAGGCGGAGCTGTTGCGGGACATTGCCGACTTCGCAATTCGCCGCAGCCATTGAGGGGGCAACAATGACGCAGCGCATCGGCCTCTATCCCGGCACGTTCGATCCGGTCACCCTGGGCCATCTCGACATCATCCGCCGCGGGGCCAAGCTGGTCGACAAGCTGGTGATCGGCGTCACCACCAATCCCAGCAAGTCACCCATGTTCACGCTCGATGAGCGACTCGCCATGGTGCGGCGCGAATGCGCGGGCATCACGGATACCGAGATCGACGTGCGCGCCTTTGATTCGCTGCTGATGCATTATGCCCATTCGGTGGGCGCGACGATCATCCTGCGCGGCCTGCGCGCCGTCGCGGATTTCGAATATGAATATCAGATGGCGGGCATGAACCAGTATCTGGATGCCAGCATCGAGACGGTGTTCCTGATGGCCGACGTGGCGCTGCAGCCGATCGCCTCGCGCCTCGTCAAGGAGATCGCCTATCTGGATGGCGACATCAGCAAGTTCGTGCCACCCGCCGTGCGCGAGGATATGCTGGCGCGGATCGCGGCAAAGAGCGTATAGGGCCGGCAAACGGGTCAGCCCTGGTTCAGCCGCGCGCTGGCATGGGCCCGAAGATATGAGGACGAAGAACATGCGCGTTTCCACCCTGATCGGCCGCGGCCTGGCGATCGCCCTGCTGATGGGCGCGGGCGTGCCGGCGGCAGCGCAGCAGCGCAGCGGCGAGGATATGCTCAAGCAGGCGGAAGTGGCGGCCCGCGCCAAGAAGGACGCCGATGCCCTGCGCGCCGAGGCGGAAAAGTCCGGCACGAAGCCGCTCGCCGCCACGGTGCCGGTCACGCCGGAAAATGTCTGGGTGCTCGATCTCTCCGATGGCGGACATGTGCGCATCCTGCTGCGGCCCGACGTGGCGCCCGGCCATGTCGAGCGGATCAAGACGCTGACCCGCCAGGGTTTCTACAACGGCCTCATCTTCCACCGGGTGATCGCCGGCTTCATGGCCCAGGGCGGCGATCCCAAGGGCGATGGCACGGGCAACAGCGAGCTTCCGGACCTCAAGCAGGAGTTCAACTGGCTGCCGCACATGCGCGGCACCGTCTCCATGGCGCGCGCCGAAAACGAGGACAGCGCCAACAGCCAGTTCTTCATCATGCTGATGCCGCGCTTCCAGCTCGACAACAAATATACCGTGTTCGGCCGCGTGATCGACGGGATGGGCAGCGTCGACGCCATCCCCAAGGGCGAGCCGCCGGCAACGCCGGCCAAGATCGTGCGGGCCTATATCGAGGGCGACGGGCAGGCCAGCGCTCCGGCACCGGCAAATCCGGCGGGCTGAACCCTCCCACTCACCGCGTCAGAATGACGGTGATGGGTAGCCGCGTCGGGCTGCCCTGCTCCCCCCGCGATCCTTCCGCCTTCCTTGGCCGGGCGAGCTTGATGACGGCGCTCCAGACGCGGCGGGGAGCACCGGGAACGGCGGACAGAAGCCCCTTCCCTCCACCCGCATCGTTCCCTCGCCCCGTCTTCCCGCAAAGGCGCACGCCGGTTTCCATCCGGCGCGTCAGCCGATAAGGGCATCCCCATGCGCGTAGACCTGTTCGATTTCGACCTCCCGCCCGAGCGGATCGCCCTGCGGCCGGCATCGCCGCGCGATGCGGCACGGATGCTGGTGCTGGATGGCAACGAGATGCGCGACATGAGCGTACGCGACCTGCCGGGACAGCTGCGCCCGGGCGACTGCCTGGTGTTCAACGATACGCGCGTGATCCCGGCGCAGCTGGAAGGACGGCGCGGCGAGGCGCGCATCGGCGTGACCTTGCACAAGCGGCTGGGGCCGCGCGACTGGCAGGTTTTCGTGCGCAACGCCAAGCGGGTGCGGTCGGGCGACCTGATCGATTTCGCGGCGGGGGTGCAGGCGCGCGCCGGCGAGCGAGATGCCGATGGCGGCATGTCGCTTTCCTTTCTAGGCGACGAGCCGGTCGAGATCCTGCTCGAGCGCGCGGGACAAATGCCGCTGCCGCCCTATATCGCCAGCAAGCGGGCCACCGATGCGCGCGACCGCGACGATTACCAGACCATGTTCGCGCGCGAGGCAGGCGCGGTGGCGGCGCCGACCGCAGCGCTGCATTTCACGCCCGCGCTGCTCGCGGCGCTTGAGGAGGTGGGCGTCGGCCACGCGCTGCTGACGCTGCATGTCGGCGCCGGTACATTCCTGCCGGTCAAGGCCGACGATACGCAGGACCATCTCATGCATGCCGAGTGGGGCCGGATCGATGCCGCCACGGCCGAGGAGCTGAACGCGGTGCGCGCGAGCGGCGGGCGGCTGATCGCGGTCGGCACCACCAGCTTGCGGCTGCTGGAAAGCGCGACCGGCGAGGATGGCATCATCCGGCCCTTCGCCGACGAGACGCGCATCTTCATCACGCCGGGCTATCGCTTCCGCGCAATCGATGGGCTGATGACCAATTTCCACCTGCCGCGCTCGACGCTGTTCATGCTGGTCAGCGCGCTGATGGGGACAGAGCGGATGCAGGCGGCTTATGCGCATGCGATCCGCGAGGGTTATCGCTTCTATTCCTATGGGGATGCGAGTCTGCTGCTGCCCCGGAGGGGCTGAGCGGCTCGGAACTACAGCAACCCCAACCGGCCGAGCTCGCTCGCCATGGCGCCGGGGAGCAGGTCGCCACTATTCTCCCCGTCAAGATCGGGCGGCGCATCCTCCTGCGCGAGATAGCGCCAGCCCTGATGGGCGCGCTTGGGGCGGGGGACGACAGCGATCAGCGTGGGCTCCAGTCGAATCCAGTGCTTGCCATCCGGGCGTTCGGCAAAGCCCAGGATCGGGCTGCGGCCGATCAGCTGGCTCGCAAGGATCCAGTAGAGCGATCCGCCAGTCATCTCCTCGTGGCGCTTGGGGAGGTAGCGGGTGGTAAGCCGGGCCTCGCCATCGGCCGCGTGACTCTCCAGCCAGGCGCGCAGCGTATCCGCACTCTCGGAGCGAAAGGCGATCTTGGTCATGTGAAGGGGCATGGGGCCCCGTTAGCGCGTTGGCCGGGGCAACTCCACATCGTTGCGGCGATGCCTAGCCGGCCAGCCCCACCAGCGTCGCAAGGCCGAGGAAGGCGAGAAAGCCCATCGAATCGGTAATCATGGTAACGAAGATGGACGAGGCGACGGCCGGGTCCACATTGAAGCGATCGAAGATGAGCGGCACGGCGACGCCGGCAAAGCCCGCGGTCACGATATTGGTCATCATCGCCGCGGCGATCACGCCGCCCAGCGCGGGGTTCATGAAGACCAGCGAGACGCCCATTCCGAGCACGATCGCGACGCTCGCGCCGTTCAGCAGAGCCACGCGGATTTCCCGCAGGATGGTGCGCCAGGTGTTGGAGGCGGTGATCTGGTTGGTGGCGAGCGCGCGCACCGTCACCGCCATCGTCTGACTGCCCGCGTTGCCACCCACGCCCGCCACGATCGGCATCAGCGTCGCCAGCGCCACCATCTTCTCGATCGTGCCCTCGAAATGGGCGATGACGGTGGAGGCGAGCAGCGCCGTCAGCAGGTTCGAGAGCAGCCAGCGCACGCGCGCCTTGTAGCTGTCCAGCACCGGCTCGTTGATGTCGCCGTCGCCAGCACCGGAGAGGCGCAGAATGTCCTCGCCCGCCTCTTCCTGAATGATGTGGACGATATCGTCGACGGTGATCATACCGACGAGCCGACCCGACGGATCGACCACGGCGGCGGAGATGAGCGCATATTTCTGGAAGCGCAGCGCCACCTCTTCCTGATCCATGTCGACCGGGATGAGTGTCTGCTCGCGCTTCATCACGTCTGTCATCGCGATCTCGCGCGGGCAGCGCAGAACCCAGCTCAGCTGGCAGGTGCCCACCGGCTTGTGAGTCGCATCGACGACGAAGATTTCCCAGAAGTCGGATGTGAGATCGACCGTCTCGCGCAGATAGTCGATGGTTTTACCCACAGTCCAATGCTCAGGCACCGCGACGAGATCGCGCTGCATGAGGCGGCCGGCGGTCTCCTCGCCATAAGAGAGCGCGGTCTCGATCGCGGCGCGATCCTCCGGCTCCATGGCTTCGAGAACGGCCTGCTGGTCCTCGGCATCGAGATCCTCGATGATGGCGACGGCGTCGTCCGTGTCCAGCGCCGATGCCAGCTCGGCGAGCTGCTCGGGCTCCAGCGCCTCGACCACCGTGTCGCGCACATAGTCGTTAAGCTCGGAGAGCACCTCCGCGCCGACCAGATCGCCCAGCGCGGCGGCGACTTGCGCGCGGCGCTCGTCCGGCACCAGCTCCAAAAGGTCGGCAATGTCTGCCGGGTGCAGGGGCTCGACCAGGGCACGCGCGGTTTCCGCATCCCGCGCCTCGACCGCATCGAGCACGGCGGAGACGAATTCGGGCCTCAGACGGTCATCCTCGTCGAGATTGGTCTCGGGCGCGCTGTCCATGTCCTCGGGGGGACGCTGGTCGCGCGGCACGGCGGCGTCGGTCTCGCTCATGCGACGGCTCCCTGTCCCGCGCCCGACCACCATAGCCGCGCCACAAGCCTCCCTTTTGCCCAAGCCGTTCGCGAATGCAACATGGGGACGAACTTCTCTCCCCTGCTTGCGCGACGGGCGGGCTT
>JAFKLU010000167.1 GCA_017304105.1 Sphingomonadales bacterium | reverse complement strand
TGGTCGGGTAATCTCAACGTCGATTACTGGACGCCGGTCGGCAGCGACCTCAAGTTGTCGTTCAACGTCAACGCCGACTTTTCCTCCTCCTATATCGCGGCGGCGAATCTCGACCCGCGGACCTATCAGGGCAGCTATGCGAAGCTTGGCGCCCGCATCGCCTTGGGACAGATCGACAATCGCTGGGAAGTGGCGCTGATTGGCCGCAACCTGACCGCGCCCGCCCGGCACGTTGCGATAATGCTTGGCGACGAACAGCGGCACCGCCGGCACGCCGGGCGCCTGCGATGCGGAGGCGACGGCACCCGGGATCTGCGGCGTCGCGGCGATGAGATCGGACAGAAGCCGGGTCGTGCCGGTGGCGCGATCCAGATAGGTGACGCCATTCAGCCAGAAATAGTCGGTGCGCAGCGGCGTGCCCGAGGATGGGCCCAGCGAAAGGCTTCCGACGCTCGAATCGCGGCTGCCATAAGAGCCCTCGACAAAAGCCTTGAGGCTGGACGAGAACTCGAACTCGGCGTGCGAGTAGAGCGAGAGACGCTTGATGTCCGGGCGCAGTTGCACTTCCGACCAGGGCGAGCAATCGAGCGTACAGTCGCCGCCCTGCCGTTCGCCGAAGCCGATCGCCTGGAAGTAGGCGCCGGGATCATATTCCTGTACAGACTTGCCGTCCGCCGAGAACACCAGATTGCGCAGGCCCGGTGCATTGACGCGCGGCGCTAGGGTGGAGCCGCGCAGCACGGTCGAAAGGTCGTAATTGGCATAAACGCCGTTGTCGCCGCGGATATAGCGGGGCTTGCCATTGGTAGCATTGAGCTCGTTGACGAAGATGTCCGGTGACTTGGCGCACCATGTGCGGGCATAGACGCAGTCGCCGACCTTGCCCGAATGCTGCCACTCCGCGCCGAAGATGATGTGGCCGCGCCCCTCGGCAAAGCCGGTGCCGGCCGCGAGCGAGCCGTGATAGGTCTTGCCGTCGCCCTCGAAGGTCTGGCCGTAGTCGAACTGCGCCTTGATACCGGTCATCTGCGTATCGAGGATCACGTTGACCACGCCGGCGAGCGCATCCGTACCATAAGCGGCCGAGGCGCCGCCCGTCACCGTTTCGACGCTGCGCACGAGCATCGAGGGGATCATGTTCATGTCGACCGCGCCGCCCGGCGTGGAGGGCACGAAACGCTTGGTGTTGACCAGCGTCAGCGTGCGAACGCCATTGAGCGGGTTGAGGCCGCGCAAATCCGCAATCGAGGCGCCGACGCTATATTGCACGGTGCTGGCGGTGAGGCCGGTGTTGGTCTCCGTCGACTTGGAGACGTTCTGCGGCAGCGTCTGGATCGTCTCGGCAATGTTGACCTGGCCCATCTGGGCGATCTGGTCGGCGCCGATCACGGTGACTGGGGTGGGCGAATTGAACGTGGACCGCGCGACGCGCGAGCCGGTGACAATGATGGATTCGGTTTCGCTAAGGCCTTGCTGTGGTGATTCGCTTTGCGCTTGAGCCGGATTTGATACCGCCACCAAAGCAAACACGGACGCTGCAGTGAACGTTCTAAACGCCCTCATTTGGCACCTCCCCTATATGCGCACATTTCGTGCGCGTTCATGACGGATCGCTGCCCCGTTGCCACACGGCAATAGGTGTCAGCGGTCGATCAATCTCTCCGTTTTTCGGACTTATCGGTTGTTGCTTGGTGTAGGCCCTGTCGCAAACACATCTTGCCCATTCCGGAAATTAAGCGCGCGGCAGGCGGAAGAAAACTCAAGTCATTTCGAAGAGAATGCAGGCGCGGCAAAAGCAGAAGGGCAGCGCAGCCGGGCGCATCAGAAGCTGATGCTCCGAAGGCGGGCAGCTCGTCTTCGTTGATATTCAACATGGGCGAGCACGCGGCTCTGTCACTGGATCGGGCGCGAGGGCGTAACATCTAATAGGCCGAGCCGGGCGCAACGCCCCTCTGTCACCCCCTGCTGGATGCGTCCGCGAGACGAGGAACTGGCATCAGGAACCCGCTCCGCTTGTAAAGGCCGCCTTACAGGCAGGCGTCGAGCAGTGCCTGATCGAAGCCGAAGCTGCGCGCCTTCTCCAGCGTATAGGGGCGCAGGCCCATGGAGCGATATTCGCCGATGATCTTTCCGTCGGCGTCCTCGTCCAGATACTCGAACTTGAACAGCTCCTGCGTCACGATCACGTCGCCTTCCATGCCGATCACCTCGGTCACGTTGGTTACGCGACGCGAGCCGTCGCGCAGGCGCTTCACCTGCACGATGAGGTCGACCGAATCGGCGATCTGCTTGGAAATGGCTTCCTTGGGGATCTTGATGTCGCCCATCAGGATCATGTTCTCCATGCGGCCCAGGCACTCGCGCGGGCTATTGGAGTGAAGCGTGCACATCGAGCCATCATGGCCGGTGTTCATGGCGGCGAGCAGATCGAAGCACTCGGCGCCACGGATTTCGCCCAGGATGATGCGGTCCGGCCGCATACGCAGCGCGTTCTTGACGAGATCGCCGATGGTGATGGCCCCTTGCCCTTCAAGGTTTGGCGGGCGCGTCTCCAGCGGCAGCCAGTGCGGCTGCTGCAGGCGAAGCTCGGCCGCGTCCTCGATGGTGAGCACCCGCTCACCGGGGTCGATCATCTTGGAGAGGGCGTTGAGCATCGTCGTCTTGCCCGAGCCGGTGCCCCCCGAGATGACGATGTTGAAGCGGCAGGCGCCCGCGATCTTGAGCGTCGTGCACATCTTCTGGCTCATCGCGCCCCACTGGGCGAGATTGTCGAGCGTGATCGGCTTCGCTGAAAACTTACGGATCGAGATGGCGGTGCCGCGCAGGCTCAGCGGCGGCACGATGACGTTGACGCGGCTACCATCGGGCAGGCGGGCGTCGGCAAGGGGCGTGGTCTGGTCGACACGCCGGCCCACCTGGTTCACGATGCGCTGAGCAATCTGGAAGAGATGCTCCTCGTCGCGGAAGTGGATTGCCGCGAGCTGCAGGCGGCCCTTCTTCTCGACATAGGTCTGCTCGGGACCGTTGACCATGATGTCGCTGATGTCCGGATCGGCCAGCAGCTCCTCCAGCGGGCCGAAGCCGAGCAACTCGTCCACCAGCACCTTTTCCAGCGCGAATTGCTCGCGGCGGTTGAGGGTGAATTTGAGCTCGGCGAGCACTTCCATGATGATCGGCCGGAATTCCTCGGCCAGCTCGTCCTTGGTGAGCGTCGCGGCGGCTTCCGGATCGACGCGCTCCAGCAAGCGGGGAAGCACCTGCTCCTTGATCTTGTGGACGCTCGCCTCGAAGCCCTGTGCGCCGTCGCCACTCGCATTGTGGTCGGCGTTCATCCGCTCGGTCAGGCGGGCCATGGCCTCGGCATTGCGATCGCTGGAAGGCGCGCCGGGTGCTGGCTCGGCAGCAACCGGGGGGAACTGCGCGCCACCGGCCGGAACGGGCTGCGCGGAGCCGCCGGGCGCGTGCATCGGGCGCGCCACGCCGAAGGATGCCTTGCCGCCCAGTCCATTCCTGCGTCCAAATGCGCTCACGCCCGCAACCTTTCAGCGACTTCAATGTCTTTTGCTACCGGGCGAGCCTAAAGGGGGCGGGTAAAGATTTCGCCAACCTCCGCCGGTCGTTCGGATGCACGGCGGCAGGGAGGTTCAGCGGAGGGATGACCAGCGCTGCCGCTCGCAGGGCACCGCCGCGCACGCCAGAGGGCGCTCGCAACGCAGGCCGCTGCTCGATCGCCGGACGCTCAGACGCCGGAGGGGTGATACCATTGCCCGTCCCAGCATGACCCTGCAGGCTGCGCCGGGACCAGCGCAGGGTCCGTCGGGCGCACCAGCGGCGGCATCCGATCGAGCGGCGCAAGATAGGTGTGCATCGACAGATGGCTGAAGCTCTGCGGCCAGACCTCGAGGAGCGAGCATCGCACCATGGGCGCAGGCGGATGCATCAGCGCGCGCGCAAATTCCGTTGCCGGCGTCACCGCGCCCAGCATGAGCGCTCCGATCAGCACGAGCGACCACGGCCGCCCGGCGCCCGCAGAGAGACGCTCGGCGACCATGAAGGCAAGGATGGCGAGCGCGGGGATGGTCGTGCGCATCGAGAAATCCATGCCCTGCCCGATCTGGATCCATGGCGCGTAGAGCAGCAGCAGCGCGATCAGAAGCAACAGCGCCCGGCTCTCTCCGCGCTTCCGGGCGACCATGTAGAGGGGCACGAGCCAGGGCAATGTCTCGGCAAGCTGGAAAAGCCAGTAGCGGTGTGGCTCGATCGGATAGAAGCGCAGCCCCACCGCATCGCCCGCCGCGCCGAGATAGACGAGGCTCGGCAACGCCAGCAGCGCCGAGACTGCCGGCACGGCGAAGACCGGCCAGGAGAGGCGCCGCCGCGCCAGTTCGCACAGCCCCGCATAAGCGGCGAAGGGCAGCAGGCCGAGAAGCGCAAGCGGAGACCAGAGCGCCATGAGCGGAGATGGTGCGAGCAACGCCGCCAGCGGCAGGCGGCCGCGCTGCCAGAGCAGGAAGCCCACCGCACCCATCCAGCCCGGCAGCGCATGATGCGGCACCCAGAAGGCGAGCGTCACGGTGGAGGAGAATTGCGTCGGCCCCCAATTCTCAAGATGATCGGTCAGCGGGCCAGTCAGCAAGCGCCCGACGATGTCGAACCCGCTGAACAGGGTGATCACGCCCAGCGTAAGCGCGCGTTGCCGCAGCGTCTCGCACAGGCGCGATCCCAATGTGAGCAGCGCGGCGAGAAACAGGGCGTTCTGAGCAAGCAGCAGCAGATCCGCCGCGCGCGGGCCGGCGATCTTCCATCCGAGCGCGGGGAGGAAGAACATGCCCAGCGGCGCGCGCAGCAGCTCTTCGGTGCCGCGCCCGGTATAGACGAACGGCCAGGGATGCAGCGCCATGTCCCGCAGCAGCGCATAGCGGACCTGCCAGTCGACATTGCTGTAGAAGACCCGCCCCTCCCCGCCGAGCACCAGCAGCGCCAGCGCGAAGAGCAGGCAAAGCATGAAGGTGCCGAGCATGGGGTCGGCGCGCTCATCCTCCGCAGGCTCGGCTCGATCGATGATGCGGATGGTCGCCGCGGCGATCAGCAGCACGGCGGCGAGGCCGAGCATATAGGTCCAGCCCGGCATCGTGCCGAGGAAGCGCCAAAGGCAAAGCTGGCAGACGCCCAGAAAGGCCGTCAGCCCGCCCCATAGCCAGGAGACGCGCAGTCGAACCGTCGGAAATGCGTGGCCAGTGGGAACGCCCATGATGGGCGGACTAGCGGGTCTTCGTTACTCGCCCGCTAATGATGGCAAATCGCCGCGGGGCTTCAGGCCGCCTTTTCGGCAAGAACCGTCAGGCCCGTCTCGCTCACCTCGGCGAAACCGCCCTCGACCTGAATGACGCGCGGCTCGGCGCCGTCACGGTCGTAAATCTTGAGCGCGCCGTCCTTGACGGTCGACATGAAAGGCGCGTGACCTTCAAGCACGCCGAACTCGCCTTCCGTGCCCGGCACGACGACCATGTGCACGTCCTCGGAAAGCACGAGGCGCTCGGGAGTGACCAGTTCGAAATGCAGGGCCATGGATCGACTTTCGTTGCGTAATTCAGGGCGGACTTAGCGGCGCGCGTGCGCCATGTCACTTGTCCGCCAAGGAAATCTCAGCTTGTACGGATCGGCCCCGGCCGCCCGCTGCGCAGGCGGTCCGGGGCCAATACGTCTTAGGCAGCCTCCGCGGCCAGCTTCTTG
>JAFKLU010000166.1:6686-7397 GCA_017304105.1 Sphingomonadales bacterium | reverse complement strand
CCTTCACCCTCGCACTGGCGCTCGGCGTCGCCGTGGGCTGCTTCAATGCGTTCCTCGTCAACTGGACGAAGCTGCCCAGCTTCATCGTGACGCTCGCGACGAACTTCATCCTCGCCGGCACCTCGCTCGGCTTGAGCCGGTTGATCTCGGGCTCGTCCAATGTGTCGTTCAAGGATGCGGGCTGGGCCGAGCCGATCCTGGCCAGCACCGTCGCCAATCCCGTCATCGGCGCTGTGGTCGATCTGTGCCTTTCGATGATCGCGCGGGTCGAACCCGAGGTCTTGGGCGCGCACTGGCATATCGAGCTCCATCAGTTCAGGATCGAGACGACGCCCGGCCATGTCGGCCGCCCGACGCCCGAGGGCTTGCACCGCGATGGCGTCGACTGGGTCTTCGTCCTGCTCGTCGATCGGCAGAATGTGCGCGACGGCGTCACCCAGATCGGCGCGCCGGACGGCAGCGCCCTCGGCAGCTTCCTCCTGCAGGCGCCGGCCGATGCGGTGTTCCTGGACGACCGCCGGATCCTCCACGGCGTCACCGAAATACACGCCGTCGATCCCCGACACCCCGCCTACCGCGATGTCCTGGTCGTGACGTTCGTTAAATAGGCTTGGTGTCAAATAGCCTTAGGGCTCAGGAGCTAGGTCGATCCGTGACCCCGACATAATGCGATTTCGGCCGAATGAGACGCCCGGCCATTGCCTGCTCACG